>NZ_JBEOOB010000007.1:0-137189 GCF_040308685.1 Pseudoalteromonas sp. 20-MNA-CIBAN-0454
GCATTAGCTCAGTTGGTAGAGCAGTTGACTTTTAATCAATTGGTCGATGGTTCAAATCCATCATGCCCCACCATTCTATGAGCAGTGAAAGTAAAGTATTAGTCGGCGGATTTACGCAATCAACTAACTAGCAGCCTTGCTAATTAATCATCAAAGGGGGGCATTAGCTCAGTTGGTAGAGCAGTTGACTTTTAATCAATTGGTCGATGGTTCAAATCCATCATGCCCCACCATTTTTAGACAATCCCTTCTTAATAGCGTCTTTTTAAAACTTCAACTTTTTATTTATAAACACCTTGAGCAGATAGCTGTTATTTAGCTTTATATTCTCGTATAATTCATCGTAATTAATGCAATATAGATGAAGTGGTCGAGAACATGAGTCTAGCTCAAACTATTATGCCTGAAGGCTATATTTTCCCTCCTAAGCCAGCACCGTTAACACAAAACGAACAAGGCGAATACAAAGCACGTATAAAGCAACTACTGCAAGAAAAAAATGCCGTATTAGTTGCCCATTACTATACCGATCCTGAAATACAAGCACTAGCCGAAGAAACCGGCGGCTGCGTTGCCGACTCGCTAGAAATGGCGCGTTTTGGTACACGCCACGATGCCGACATGATCATTGTAGCGGGTGTGCGTTTTATGGGTGAAACCGCAAAAATATTAACGCCTAACAAAACCGTGGTTATGCCAACGCTCGAAGCGACTTGTTCGTTAGACATAGGTTGCCCGGTAGATGAATTCTCAGCGTTTTGCGATCAGCACCCCGACCGCACAGTAGTAGTGTATGCAAATACTTCTACCGCAGTAAAAGCGCGTGCAGATTGGATTGTAACCTCATCGTGTGCACTGGAAATTGTTGAGCACTTAGACGAACTAGGTGAAAAAATAATTTGGGGCCCAGACAAGCACCTAGGTAGCTATATTCAAAAGAATACCGGCGCAGATATGATCATGTGGAATGGTGCATGTATCGTTCATGACGAGTTTAAAACTAAAGCCCTAAAAGACATGAAAGCGCTGCACCCAGATGCGGGCGTACTCGTACATCCAGAGTCGCCAGAGGAAATTGTTGCCCTTGCTGATGCGGTTGGTTCAACCAGCCAGTTAATAAAAGCAGCGCAAACAATGAGCAACAAAAAGTTTATTGTAGCAACTGACCGCGGTATTTTTTATAAAATGCAGCAACTATGCCCAGACAAAGAATTCTTTGCTGCTCCAACAGCCGGTGAAGGCGCTTCATGTAAAACATGTGCGCATTGCCCTTGGATGGCAATGAACGGCTTAAAAGCGATTGAAGAAGCTCTGATAGACCCCAAAGGTAAAGAAGTGTTTGTTGACATGGACTTACGCGAAGGCGCACTTAAATCACTTAACCGCATGCTTGATTTTACCGCCACAATGGCAAAGTAAAATTAACGAATATAAAAACGCACGTTAAGTTAACGCCTAAAAAACGGTTATGCCACCCGCATAGCCGTTTTTTGTGCACAGCATAAAAAATATGAATGATAAGTGAGCAGTTAAAAGCTCAAAACTAAAAATGCCTTGCACCTATGGCGGCTATTTCATACTATAGCGCGCTTGTTGCACTACCTAGTATGTAGCAACGCCGTGGAGGGATGGCTGAGTGGCTGAAGGCGCACGCCTGGAAAGTGTGTTTAGGTTAATCCCTAACGAGGGTTCGAATCCCTCTCCCTCCACCATTATTCAATATCAGGACGTCTTATGACGTCCTTTTTTGTGCCTGTAATAAAATTATATATGTTATTAAAAAGCCAGTGGGTTAATCCAACTGGCTGTTTGGTTTTATTATTTAACCGTGGTTAATACTATTAACGGCGTACGTCTTTTGGTGCGCCGCCTTCAGGCCAGTCGTTTGCTTTAGCGGCAAATGCTGGGCGTGCTAGGTGGCTAAAGTAAAATGCAATATCAACGGCTTCTTGGTCAGTTAAAATACCTTCTTGGCCAAGTGGCATGTTGCCTTTTATAAATGCAGCTGCGGTATAAGTACGTGCCATACCTGCGCCGTCGTTAAATGAGTTATCGCCTGCTACTGCTGGGAACATATAAGTGCCACTAGGGTATAAACCTTTGGCGTCCATTTGATGGCAGCTTGCACAGTGCTGTGCATACAATGTTTTACCATTTTCTGTGTTTGGCTCTAGGTCTTTGTTAATTGCTATAAAACCATTATTACTTTTTAAGTCATCTTTCGTTTTTATATCTTGCGATAAAAAGTTCATGTAGCTGACCATAGCTTGCATTTGTGTAGAGTCGGTTATTAATGGTTGGCCGTTCATTGAGCGTTGAAAACAGCCATTAATACGATCTTCAATAGTGTTTATTTTAGCATTACGGCTACGAAACTTAGGATAAACCACGTTCATACCTACATAAGGGGCTGCGTTAGCTACGCGGCCTTCGTTTAGGTGGCAAGAACTACAGTTTAGTTTGTTATTAACGTTTTCGGGTAATTGGCGGTAGGTATCGATAACTAATAAACGCCCGTAACGAATTAAATCAGATTCAGGGCTATTATCTAAATCGTTAATATTTGGCGTTGGTAAGGTGTTTGGGTGGCTTGCTGATAGGTTAGTAATTACTGGCGCATTGCTTAGCGCTTTTTGTATATCTGATTGTGGTTCGGCCGTTGCTTTTGTAGTAATGCTAGTTGCATTTTGGCTGGTTGCTTTTTCAACAGCAGTGGTTTTAGCGGTTGTTTGTTTAGCTGGTTCAGGTACTGGCTCAGAGCAAGCAAATAGCGCTAAGATAGCGCTTAAAATAGTAATGAGACGGAGTGTAAACATAATTTGACCCTAGGGTATAAAAGTGTGTGGATTATACGCCTGAAAAACCATTTTCCTATTGCTTTAAATCGGTTTGCCGACGTTATTTGGCTAAAAGTTAGCGATTAAAAAAACCATAATTTATTGTATTTAAAAATATAGTTAATAATTATTTAAAATGTATATTTTATTTTAATATTTAGGGCGTGTTGGTCATTAATAGTTACAATATTATGCTATTTAGCGGGCGATTTAATTGGACGGAAATTTATAGCTTAGTAATATAAAGCGAGGATTTAATAAGGGCCGCAAGTGCAAAGGGGCTGTATAAAACAGTAAAACCATTATTGTGAGCATGGCTTTACTGTTTTGAGGGAAAGTGCTTAATACTTTTTCTTTGGCATTTTTAATTGTGTATCAAACTCATCCGGAAACAGTATAGTGCCGTCGTCGTCTTCGGTTGGAAAAACGGCAATAAGTAAGTCGTCGTCTTCTAAGCCGGGTGTCCAGCGGTTTATCCAATCTTGTGTGGGAATAGCTTTAGGCGTACAACCTTCCCATTCGCCAGTGGCCCATGCTTGTGCAAACTCGCGAGTTGGCCATACGGGTACGCAGTCGTCATCTTCGTTGGTGAGCATAACGCAGCCATCGTCATCGTTTAAAATCCATACTTGTTTAAATTGCTGTGTGGTTTCAAACATAAAAGCGAGTCGTTTTTTGGCACCAAGGCCTAAAATTACGTCGTGTTGTTCTGTGTTATTTGCTGTTGTCATAATTTGCTTACTCTAAGTTTATGGCTTGGTATTAAGTGTAAGTATATCGAGTTATATGACAGTGTGGTGAAAAGTTATTATTTAATTTACCCTATATAGATCTAATTTACGGCTCTGTAAGTATAAGTTTTATTATTAATTTGAGCGTTCATTCAAAAATACCCTTGAATGTTTACCAAATGGCCGCATTTACACACCATACTTGCTATTTAGGTTGAGCATTTAGTGCTTAGCCATTCCCACACAAAGGATCCACAATGTCGATTGATTTACTTGCCCCGTATAAATTAAACAGCACAATTGAGCTTAAAAACCGCGTATTAATGGCGCCGTTAACGCGCAGTATGGCTGATGATAACCTAGTGCCAACTCAAGCTATGGTTGACTACTACGCGCGCCGTGCAGATACAGGATTAATTATTAGCGAAGCGACAATTATTCGCCCAGACGCGCAAGGCTATCCTAATACGCCGGGTTTATTTACTAGTGAGCAAATTCAGGGCTGGAAAAAAGTAACCGACGCAGTACATACCAATGGCGGCAAAATATTTGCCCAGCTTTGGCATGTTGGCCGTGTTGCTCACCCACACTTTTTTGATGGCGATGTACTTGCGCCATCAGCAATTGGTGTAGAAGGGACTGTTCCGCGCATGCGTGAGCTTACTTACATTACGCCAAAAGCGGCAACCACAGATGATATTAAAAGCTTAGTAGCCGATTACGCAAAAGCAGCCGAAAACGCGATGGAAGCAGGTTTTGACGGCGTGGAAATTCATGGTGCTAATGGCTATTTAATTGACCAATTTTTACATTATGCTGCCAATGAGCGTGATGACGAGTATGGGCAAACACCAGAAAATATGTCTCGTTTTGCACTCGAAGTAACTGATGCAGTTATTGATGTTGTAGGTAATGAGCGTACCGCTATGCGTTTAACACCAGGTGCCTACTTTAATATGAGCGAAGATAACCGTGATAAAGCAGTATTTGACTACTTATTGCCTGAGCTTGAAAACCGCAAATTAGCCTATTTACATGGCGGTATTTTTGACGACAGTATGCGTTTTGATTCATTGCAAGGTAAATCAATTTCTGAGTTTTTACGTGCCGGTTATGCAAGTACTTTAGTCGGTGTAGGTAGCTACAGCTTTGAAACTGCCAAACAAGCGATCAACGATAATAAATTTGATTTAATTGCCATTGGCCGCCCACTTATTGCTAACCCAGATTACATTAGCAAAATTAAAAATGGTGAAGAAGTGACACCTTATAGTGATGAAATGCTTGCTGAGCTTAAGTAATCGCTTTTTACTAAATTAAATATAAGGCACCTAATTGCAAAGTTAGGTGTCTTTTTTTATACATTTGTTTGCCATAATTAACTCATATTTGTTTAACCTGTTTGTCAATAAAATTGCCCCTCGTTGTCATACTTAAAAATTAGACTGTGCCCGCTTTCATAATTACATTTTATAATTAGAATCAAATGGGACAATAATGTACGCTTTAAAAAACAAATCGCTTTTGAGCATGGCTATAGCCATGGCTGTATCAACATCTGTTTATGCAAACGACAAGACTATAGAGGAAATAACCGTAGTTGCTAAGCCTACCAGCTATGCTAACAACGTTATTGAGCCTGCAATGCTTGAGCAACAAAGTTCGGTAGCAAGTATATTGTCGGTGATTGATAATTTACCGGGTATTAGCATAAACGAAGGTGATGCATTTGGTGGTGACGATTGGTCTACCACAATTACAATGCGTGGCTTTAGTATTGACGGTAACCAACAGCAATTAGGGATGACAGTAGATGGCATACCCAATGGTGGCTCTAATTACGGTGGCGGCGCTAAAGCTAACCGTTACCTAGACAGCGAAAACCTGGCTACAGTTGAAGTAGGCCAAGGTACGTCTGATATTAAATCGGCATCGCTGGAAGCGCTAGGCGGTACATTTAATTTTGTAAGTAAAGACCCCAGTCTCGAAAAAGGCACTACGTTTGCCTATACATCGGGCAGCCACGACGCCTCGCGTTATTATATTAAGCACGAAACAGGCACTGTTTTTGATAATACCCAAGCATACGTAAGCTACTCGCAAACCGACACCAGCCGTTGGATTGGCTCGGGAAGTAATGGCGGTAAAGACAACCAACATGCTGAGCTTAAGTTTGTATCTAATTTTAACGATTTAACCCTAACCGGACGTTTATCTTACGACGATGTAAGCGAAACTAACTACAACAGCGTGAGTATTGAACAATTTGAGCAAACACCTAATTGGGATCAATTAACGTGGAACTGGACAGGGGTTCCGCATTTTGATCAAATGTTTGCCGAAGGTTGGGGGACGCTACGTGAAAATACCTTAGGTTATTTAAAGTTTGAATATGCAATTTCGCCCACATCACTATTAACGATCAGCCCTTATTATCATAAAAACTCGGGGCGTGGTGACTGGATCCCACCATATTTAACAACCCCAGTTGATGAAAACGGCGAGCCAACAACACAAGGCGGTACTAATGCTGGCTCTTATGGTTTTGCTGATAGCGAGGGTAACCCACTTGCACCTAACTCAGGCTGTACAGCAAGTTTAAGTTGGCCGTGGGAGTCGGGGCCTGATTTAAATCCGGCATGTTACGACGATACAGCAACGCCCGTAATGTCTTATCGCCATACCCATTACAAAAAAGATCGTTTAGGCGTAACCGCTAACTATCAAGCGACGTTTGGTGATCACGATATTGAGGCTGGTTTTTGGTATGAGCAAAGCGAGCGAGAAGAGTCGCGTGATTGGCACAAAGTAATTGATGCACGTATTTTTCATCATTTTGAAAACACCCCTTACTGGACTCAGTACAAAAATACCTTTGATACGGATACGTTCAAATGGTACATCCAAGACTCTATTAACTTAGGTGATTTAACCTTAAATATTAGCGCTAAACAGTATTTAGTTGAGTTACAAAAGTACGACCACTTTGCTAACGAAAGCTCTGATAAAGTAGACAGCGACTCTGATGTTTTATTTAGTGGCGGCGCGCTGTATCAGTTAAATAACGATACCGAATTATTTGCAAGTTACAGCGAAAACTTTGCTGCAATTAAAGACGGGGTGCTAGAGCGCGACAGTTCAACTCTGACTGAAATAGAGCCAGAAACAGCAAAAAACATTGATTTTGGGGTACGCTACCAAGCCGATAAATTAACGCTTAGCGCAACGGCCTACAGCGTTAAGTTTGATAACCGCATTACCTTTATTGCACCTGGCAGTGATTCAGGCGGAATTGACTACACTATTGGCACTAATGGGTCATACATAAATGTAGGGGGCATCGATTCTAAGGGGTTAGAGCTTTCTGCTAGTTATATGCTTACACCAAGCTGGAGTGTTTATTCGTCGTATACCAATAGCAGCTCTGAATATTCGTCTGATGATCCAAATGCATATGACTCACAAGGTGTATTACTACAAGATAATGATGGCAATACTGCAGCGCCGAGCTTTAAAAAAGGCGATAGTTTAATAGATACATCGGAAGATTTATTGGTTGTATCTACCGATTACTTTAGTGACGGCTTTCGTGTTGGTTTGTCGGCTAAATACACAGGTGAGCGTTTAGGTGCATGGCAAGACGAAGGCACGCGAGCACGCAATAAAGTAGACGGCTACACGGTACTCGACTTTAATGCCGGCTACTCAACCGATGTAAACGCAGGGCCGTTTAAAGCCATTGATCTCTCGTTTGTGGTTTATAACATAACTGATAAAAGCTACTTAGCAGGTGGTACAGGTAATGGGGCTACTTACTTTATTGGTGCGCCTCGTACTGCTGCGGTTACCTTTACTGCAGATTTTTAAGTCGTAATGTAAATTATTTTAAGCCCATTACTAATGGGCTTTTTGTTATAAAAATAGGCCGATAACAATATGAAAACGATTTTAAAAGTAAGTGCATTTAGTTTAATTGCCCTAGCAAGCGACTTTGCAGCGGCAGTACAAACAGCTGATCAAAATGTAGTGTTGGTAACGCTTGACGGTGTGCGCTGGCAAGAGGTGTTTAGTGGTGCAGATAAAAACCTTATTAATAATTCCGATTTTGTTAAAAAGCCAGAGCAGCTAAATACAGAGTTTTGGCATAACAGCTCTGCAAAACGCCAACAACTGCTGATGCCGTTTATTACCCAGATTGTGGCTAAGCAAGGGATAATAATGGGTAATAGAGAGCAAGGCTCTAATATGTCGGTAAGTAACCCGTGGTATTTTTCGTATCCCGGTTATAACGAAATACTTAGCGGTGAGGTAGATGAAGGTATTAATAGTAACGATAAAATCCCTAACCCAAATCACACTATATTAGAGCGTTTGGAGCACCAACCCGCGTTTAAAAATAACACCGCCTTATTTGGTAGCTGGGATGTATTTCCTTCAATACTTAATACTGAGCGCAGTAAGGTATATGTTAACGCCGGATTTATGCCAATTGAGGAGGATTTATTTGAAAATGCGCCACTTTTAAATGCCATGCAAAATGAAATTCCGAGCCCTTGGAGCAATGTACGATTAGACAGTTTTACTTATCGGTTTGCTAAGGCGTATATGTTAGCTAAAAAACCAAAATTATTAGTAATAAGTTTAGGGGAGACCGATGACTTTGCTCACGATGGTGATTACCACGCGTATTTAAAATCGGCAAAACAAAGTGATGCTTTTATAGCTGATTTATGGAATACCATTCAAACAACACCGGGTTATAAAAATAACACTACCCTCATTATTACCACAGATCATGGCCGTGGTAGTAACGCAAGCGACTGGCAGCATCACAGTTCAAAACGCGCCTTAGCAGCACTGCATATAGGCGAAAATAAGTTTCCCGAGGGCATTATAGGCTCCGAACATATTTGGCTTGCCGCTATTGGCCCTGCCATAAAAGGCCAAGGCTTAGTTAAAACAGCTACTGAGCTTAAACAAACGCAAATTGCCGCAACAGTGTTAAAGGCGCTTGGGCAAAACCCAAAGCAAATAAATGCCAATATGGCACCGGCTATTAATGAGATTTTAAAATGAAAATAATAGCCGCGGTAGTATTAACCAACTTACTTGTTAGCTTTAGTGCTTTGAGTGCTCCCTCTAAAATATTATTTGGCTCGTGCGGGCATCAAGATAAAAGCATTCCTATATTCGATGCCATAAACAAAGAACAGAGCGATTTATTTATATTTTTAGGCGACAATATTTATGGCGATACCAATAATATGAGCGTACTTGCTAATAAATACCAGCGCTTAGGGGCAAAGCCCGGTTTTAAAACACTAAAAGCGCAAACGCCTATTATAGCTATGTGGGATGACCACGATTATGGCCAAAACGATGCAGGTAAAGAGTATCCGTATAAAGAAGAGTCGCGGCAAATTATGCTCGATTTTTGGCAAGAACCTGCAAACTCACCACGACGCACTCGCCCCGATGGTATTTATACCTCGTATACCTATGGTGAAGGTGAGCAAACTGTGCAGGTGATTATGCCAGATTTGCGCTGGAACCGAGATGCGTTAAACGCAGTAAGTAAGTTGGAGTACGACACTAAGCGCAAACTAAATAATCAAGGCCCGTATAGCCCAAGTAATGTTAAAGGCGCGTCAATGCTTGGTGAGGCGCAGTGGCAATGGCTTGAACAAGAGCTTAAAAAGCCCGCGGCTATAAAGCTAATTGCCTCAAGCTTACAGCTACTTCCCGATTTTACAGGGTGGGAGTCGTGGGCTAATTTCCCCGACGATCGAAAGCGTTTATTTACACTGATCAAAAAGCATAAAGTAAACGGCGTAGTTATTATTAGCGGCGATACCCACTGGGGCTAAATTTCACAGTATAAGCATAACCTTGACTACCCACTAATAGAAATGACCAGTTCTGGCCTAACCGAAAAATGGAAAAATGTAAGCCCTAACACACACCGAATAGGGGACTTTACCCACCAGGTTAATTACGGCGATTTAAGCATAGACTGGCAACAAGCCGACCCGTCAATTTCATTACAGCTCAAAGATATTGATGGTAAAGCAATAATGCAAAGTCAGTTTAAACTCTCAAGCATTAGCCCTTATTAATTATCGCTAATCGCTACCCCTGTAATTGAAAATATCTTACACTCGTTTTATCTCAAGCAAGGACAGGTAAGTATGCTCAATATTATTCAATCAAACCGTATGGAAGCACTGCAAGCGCAGTTTCATCAGTTATTAAAAACCAACCCATTAGCAAGCCTATTCGACAAAGAAGTGGTACTGGTGCAGTCTCCGGGTATGTCGCAGTGGTTAAAAATTGGTTTGAGCGAAAGCTTAGGTGTAGCGGCGCAGGTTGATTTTCCGCTGCCTTCGAGCTTTATTTGGCAGTTGTATCAGCAACTTTTACCAAATGTACCTAAAGAGTCGGCGTTTAATAAACCCAACCTTGCATGGAAACTGTTTGCTATTTTACCAAGCTGTATTGATGAGCCACTGTATTTACCGCTAAAAACCTATTTAGAGGGCGATATTGACGGCCAAAAAACCTTTGCCTTGTGTGAAAAAATAGCCGACGTGTACGACCAATATTTAATGTACCGCCCGCATTGGATAGCCACATGGGATAGTGGTACAGATGAACTTGATGATGTTGATGTAACAATTGCCCCGTGGCAACCTGATTTATGGCGACGCATTGTAAAATTAAGCCAAGAGCTTGGGCAAAGTCAGTTTCATCGCGCGAATATGCAAGGACAGCTACTAGCAGCGCTTGAGACAATGGACAACAGCTTATTACCACAACGCATTAGTTTATTTGGTATATCGGCCATTGCCAGCTCGCAGCTTGAAGTATTTACAGCGCTGAGTGAAAAAACCGAGGTGTTTTTATTCTTTTTTAATCCCAGTGAGCATTATTGGGGCGATATTATTGATGAAAAAACCGCCGCTAAAATAAGTGCAAAATACGCCAAAATGCCGCTGGTGGAAGCGCAGCAAAAAAAGCAAACTAATCCCGATGAAGAATACTACTTTATAGGCAACCCACTGTTATCCTCGTGGGGTAAATTAGGTCGCGATTACTTTGAGCAGCTAGTACAGCTAGATGCCCGTTGGGTTGATGGCTTTATTGATGTGTTTGACGACACCTTACTTGGGCAAATACAAAGCGAGATTTATCAGCTAGCGTTTAAAGGTGAGTCACTGACCGATAACAAAGAGTGGTTTATAAACGACGAAGGTAAATTGCCTATAAGTGCAACCGACACCAGTATTACGCTAAGCGATTGCCATACACCGCTTCGAGAAGTTGAGCGCCTGCACGACTACTTACTTAATTTATTTAATCAAAACCCTGCGCTTACCCCCAAAGACATAATAGTAATGATGCCCGATGTAGGCACTTACAGCCCGTACATTGAAGCCGTTTTTGGTGGCGCACAAGGCAGCCGCTTTATTCCTTACGCATTGGCCGATTTAGCCATAGAGCAAGAAAAACCCGTACTTAGCTCATTTGCGAGTTTAGCTAATTTACCGTTTTCGCGCTTTGGTGTGTCGGATATTCTCGATTTATTACAAGTGACACAAATAGCCGAAAAATTTGGCCTGGAGGCACACGAGTACGAGCAAATTCAATATTGGCTGGAACGTGTTGGCGTTAAATGGGGCATAAATGCCGATCATAAAAGCAGCTTTGATTTACCCGCTATCGATTTAAATACCTGGCAACACGGGCTTAACCGTTTATTACTAGGTATTGCGATGCGCGACGAGCAATGCCCGTTTAACGGCATTTATAGCGCCGATGAAGTAGAAGGCATGGCGCTTGATACGCTTAATAAGCTAGTGCATTTTATTGATGTGCTACAAAGCTTTAAAGAGCAATTAACGCCCGACGATACGCTTACCAACAAAGCGCATGTTTTAAGCGAGTTGCTTAGTGCAATTTACGAGAGCGAAAGCGACGACAGCTGGGATTTATTGGTGCTGCAAAACGTGCTCGAAGAGTTACAAAAGCATCATAATAATGGCGACTACAGCAAAGCGGTATCGCAGCGTATTGTTAGTTACTTAATTAAACAAGGCATTCAAGAAAAAGGCGTAGGGCAGCGGTTTTTAGTGGGGCAAGTTAACTTTTGTACCCTAATGCCAATGCGCGCCGTGCCATTTAAAGTGGTGTGTATGCTGGGTTTGAATGATGTCGACTACCCGCGTAACGTACAGCCGATTGGTTTTGACTTAGTGCCTTATTCTAAAAAACAAAAAGGTGACCGATCACGTAAATTAGATGATCGTTACTTATTTTTAGAGGCGCTACTCAGTGCCCGCGATAACTTATACATGAGTTACATTGGTCGCTCGTGTTTTGACAACCAGCCGCGCATGCCATCAACCCTTGTGAGCGAGCTGCTAGAATATATTGGGCGTAGCTTTGCATTAAGCGACGACAGCGAAAAAACACTGCCAGAGTGTTTAATTAGCCAACAGCATTTACAGCCCTTTAATAGCCATTATTATTTAGCCAATGAGCAAGCAAACACTGTGCTGAGCAACCACAGCTATAATCCAATTTGGCTGCCAAGTGAGTCAATAACCCCACAAGTCGTGAGCGCGCTTAATGCAACACCGCCTGAGCAGTTAGAGCTCGATGTGTTTATTCGCAGTGTTTGCAACGCCCAAGAGAGTTTTTATCAACAAAGTTTAGGATTGCGATTACCGCAATTTAACGAAGTAGTAAAAGACGAAGAGCCCTTTAGCCTAGACGCATTGCGCCGCTATTTTTACCTTGATGAAATACTCGAAGCCAACATTAACGAGCTGCCACTTAGTACAGAACAAATATTGCAACGCGGCGAACTACCACAAGCCAACGTAGGTAGCTTAATATTTGAGAGCATGCAGCACCGAGTAGACGCATTGGCAGGGCAAGTGAAAGAGCAAATTAAAGGGGGCAAAAGCGATCCTATAGAGGTAGCCCTTGAACTAGAAAATACCAAAATAGAAGGCTGGTTAAACCATATTTATTTGCAAAAGCAGGTGTTTTATCGCAGCGCGAGTATAAAAGCGAAAGATTTAATTAAAGGCTTTATTTATCACCTAGCAGCGCAAAGTATGGAGCAACACGTAGAAACGCTAATACTTGGGCTTGATAAACAAGTTGCCTTTGCGCCAATAAGTAAAGTTGATGCCGATGCATTGTTACTTGATTGGTTTGAATTATACAAAGCACTGCGCAACGAACCCGTGGCGTTTTTTCCGGTAAGTGGTTACGAGTACGTAAAAAGCGGCGGCGATATAGCAAAAGCCATGAGTAAATTTAGCCCGCAATACATAGGGCGAGGCGAGGGTGAAAACCCCTATATTCGCTTAACGGTACAATCGCTCAACGATTGCCAAGACGAGTTTATACAGTGGAGCGATAAATTACTTGCCCCGTTATTTGCACACGCTAAGGAGAGTGACCATGCAAGCGCTTAATCCACTTACTATGCCACTAACAGGGCAAAGCTTAATTGAAGCCAGTGCCGGTACGGGTAAAACGTATACAATTACTGGCCTATATTTACGTTACTTATTGGGAATGCAAATAGCCGATGATGCAAACTCGCTATTAAATAAGCCGCTAAGCGTTGAGCAAATACTGGTGGTAACTTTTACCGATGCTGCCACGCAAGAAATTAAAGACCGCGTGCGTAATCGCATTATCACCGCGCGCGATGCACTTCTTGGGCAAGACCCAAAAGATGAGCTTATTGCAGGGGTAATAGCTGCAGTTGATGATAAACACCGCGCCTTTGATTTACTCGATGCAGCGGCTAAATCGATGGACGAAGCGGCTATTTTTACCATTCATGGCTTTTGTCAGCGCATGCTAAAACAACACGCGTTTGAGTCGGGTGTGGCGTTTAACTTAGAGTTTATTTTGGATGAGCGCGACATATTGCTCGAAACCATTAAAGATTTTTGGCGCGCCTTTGTATATCCACTCAATAAAGAAAAAACCGATGCTATTTTAGGTGTATTTTCCGCGCCAGAAGCTTTGTTTGGCAAAGTGACGAGTATTTTAAATAAAGCCAATGCGCAAATTACCCCGCAAGTAAACTTAGATGACGTATGGCAAGCGCGTGACGAGTATATAAGCCTAATACCTGTATTTAAAAAAGCGGTGTTAAAACAAGAGTTTATAGCTGCTATTAAAGGCTCTGGCTTAAGTGGTTCTAAAACGCCAGGGCGCAAAGGCAGCCTTGCAGCACTTGAAGCTTTTTGTTTAGGCGGCGATTTGTTTTTTGAATTTGGTACTAGTAAATACTCGTTTGAGATATGGAGTAGCGAAAACTTAAGCGATATAAGCAATTATAAAAAAAATCAGCCACTGTTTACACATTCATTACTGAGTCAATTTGACGAGCTTGCTGCACTTAATAACACCATAAACCAAGGGTTAGCAATTGCTGTTGTGCAGCATGCGGCAAAGTGGGTAAAAGCAGCCGTAATAAAGCGCAAGCAAGAGCAAAGCGTGATCACCCCAGATGATTTACTTAGCAATTTACACAGTGCATTAAATAACGAGCAAGGCAATGTACTGGCGCAAAAAATTGCCCAGTTGTTTCCGGTGGCTATGATAGATGAGTTTCAAGATACCGATCCGATTCAGTACGGTATTTTTAGTAAAATTTACCAGCAAGAGCACACTACACTGGCGATGATTGGCGATCCTAAACAGGCTATTTATGGTTTTAGGGGCGCAGACATTTTTACCTATATTGGTGCCAAAGAAGCGGTGCAAAAACAGCAGCAATTTACGCTAGGTACTAACTTTCGCTCTAGCAGCGATGTAGTAAGCAGCGTAAACAGCTTATTTGGTAAGCACGCTAACAGCTTTATTTATAACGATGCCATACCGTTTAATGCAGTAGCCGCTAAAGGTAAAAAAGCAGACGAATCGTTTTTGATTGACGGACAACCAGCCACTGCGTTTGAATTTTGTGTATTTAGCGACACCGCCGCAGATGAAAAAAACAAGCCGACTGGCAAAGCCATTGGGCAGCAGCATTTAGCCACTTTTTTTGCCAATAAAATAGTCACCTTACTAACGCAGGCCGAGCAAGGTCGTGCCTGTATTGGAGAAAAGCCAGTAAGCGCTGCAGATATTTGTATATTAGTGCGTGACCGTGTTGAGGCGCAAATAATGAAAAAGGCCTTAAGCACCGCTAAAATTGCCAGCGTGTATTTATCGCGCGAGAGTGTGTTTAGCCAAGAGCTTAGCCATCACTTACTTAATTTTTTAACTGCGTTACATGGCCAGTATGATGAGTCGCTATTACGTGGGGTGTTAGCAGGGCCGTTATTTTGTTTAAGCTATAACGAAATATATGCACTGGCAGATGACGAGGCACAATGGCAAGAGCACTTAAACTTTTTTGCGCAACTTAACCATATTTGGAACAAGCAAGGCGCTATGGCAATGCTTGAGCGCTTAATGAGCCACAATCAACTTAGTGCTAAATGGCAAGGCTTAGGCTACAACGTTGAGCGCTGGCTTACCGACTTTAGGCACCTTGGCGAAATACTACAGCAAAAACAAATTGAGCTTGAGGGTACACTGCGTTTACTGCGCTGGTTTGCACAAAAGGTAAGCCAGCAAGATGGCGAAACAGTGCAAGTACGCCTAGAGAGTGACGCTAATTTAGTTAAAATAGTGACTATGCACGCCTCAAAAGGGCTTGAGTATCCGCTGGTATTTATGCCCTTTGCTAGTGGCTATCGTGAAACAAAAGAAGCGCTGTATCATAATAATGGCACACTAATTTACGATTTAAGTAAAGGGGATGACGCACTGCAAAAAGCAGAGCAAGAGCGCCTTGCCGAAGATTTACGCTTACTGTATGTAGCACTCACTCGCGCGGTACACTTTTGTGCTATTGGTATGTATAACATTGGCCAGGGGCAAAGTAGCCGTTTGGCAATACAAAGCAGCGCCCTGGGGCATGTGTTATTTGCAGGGCTTGAAATTACGAGCAGTCAAATTTGGCGTAACCATTTAGCCGATTTTTGCAGCGAGCATACAGGTATGGATTATCAGCAATTCACCTCAGAGGATTTATTAGCTCAAGGTACTTTAAGCTTTAATAATAACGTTGATGCTCAGCAAACATTGAGTATAAATAATGTAACAGCCAATATTGAGCGTAATTGGCGAGCAACTAGCTTTAGTGCGCTGAGCTTTAAAAAGCATATCGACCACCTAGCGCCTGGGCGCAGTGATGAGGATCATGAAAAAGATGAATTTGCCGTACAAGAAGACGAAGCACCTTCTGCGTATAGCTTTCCTAAAGGGGCAAAACCGGGGAGTTGTTTACACGAAATTTTTGAGCAAATAGATTTTACTAGCCCAATAGAGCACCCAGTTAATAAAGAGCACAATTTAGCAGACGTTATTAAACGCAGCCTAGAGAAGTACCATATTAGTGAACACTGGCAAGATGTTACTCAGCAGTGGATATTAGACGTTCTTGCTTGCCCGCTTAATGGCGATAGCAATGTTAATGCTGATGCCTCAGGTAATAGTACCTCAGGTAATAATATCTCAGGTAACAGCTCTTTAGTTAATAGTAATGGTCTGAGCTTAAGCCAACTAGCGCCAAGCGATTGCCTAGTAGAAATGGAGTTTAACTTACCGCTTAAAAGTTTAAGTGCGCCGCAGCTTAATGAAATTCTTATAAAACATTTTGGTTTTGAGCACAGTAAGCTCGAATTTAGCCACGTAAAAGGGCTGTTAAAAGGTTTTATCGATTTAATATTTTGCCACCAAGGTAAATATTATATTTTAGATTATAAATCTAATTACTTAGGTAGTAACGCTGCTGATTACGAGCACGATATGCTTGAGCAAGCCATGAGTAGCCACCAGTACCATTTACAGTATTTAATTTACACCGTAGCGCTGCATCGTTTGCTAAAACAGCGTATAGCTGATTACTCAGTTGAAACTCATTTAGGCGGCGTGTATTACACCTTTTTACGTGGCATGCCAGCTGGGCAAGGTGTGTACTTTAAAAAGCTTACCACTGAGCAAGTGACTATTTTAGATGGCTTGTTTAGCCAAGGAGCCATGTTATGAGTGAACTAAATAATCAACCGGGCCTTTTTGATCAAGGGTTAGAGCAGGAGCTTGAGCTAAATGAGCAAAACCCTACTTTAAGCACAGCAGTACCTTTACTTACTTATTTACTTAGCGAAAACCGCATTCGCATTGTGGATGTAAAGTTAGCTGAAATGCTCAGTAAAAGTAACAGCGATAGCGAAAAGGCGCACAATGAGATGTTTTACCTGGTGCTATTACTGTGTTTATCGCAGCAAAGCCAGCATAGTTGTTTAACCTTAAACGAGGTTGATTGGAGTAACCCTTTTAATTTACGCCGCAGCGACTTTAGTAAAGCACAAGGGAGCGTGCCAGATAAGCTAAGCCCGTTTAGTGAAGGGTTTAATTATGAGCAGGTGCTTAGCTATTTACAAAACCATACAAGCGTTGGAGCCAACAAACCACTGCAACTGTTTAATCAACGCCTTTATTTTGCGCGCCTTGCCGGATACGAGCAAACATTAGCGAGCCGTTTACTAACAATGAGCGAGCGTAAACTTAATATAAATAATGAGTTATTAGCTGCGCTACTTAATGAGTATTTTACACCCGATGTAAACATTACCACCGATTGGCAAAAAGTAGCCTGTGCTATTGCAGCCACCAAAGGTTTTAGCGTTATTACTGGCGGCCCAGGTACTGGTAAAACGACCACTGTGACTAAATTACTCGCCATTTTACAGTCGCTTTACAAAACCGCACCGCTGAGTATTAAGCTGGTGGCACCTACAGGTAAAGCTGCAGCGCGTTTAAGCGAATCAATTTTAGGCGCTAAAGATAAGCTCACTAATATACCCGCTGATATTAAAACGTTAATCCCCGAAAGTGCACAAACTATTCACCGATTATTAGGGGTAAAACCCTTTACCAATAAATTTAGGCACAATAAAGCGAATCCACTGCATTTAGATGTGTTGATTATAGATGAAGCCTCAATGGTCGACTTATCGCTGATGGCAAAACTAATTGAGGCATTACCTGCACATGCACGGTTAATACTCTTAGGTGATAAAGATCAGCTGGCCTCGGTAGACACCGGCAGCGTAATGAGCGACTTATGCCAAGGGTTAGTACTGGGGCAAACACCTGGTTATTCACCTGCACGATGTGATGAGCTAAATAACTTATGCTTTAACGGCGAAGCTAAATTAATAGCGCAAAGTAATAGCGCGTTTAAACTTGCCGATTGCATTGCATTTTTACAACACAGCTACCGCTTTGATGCACAAAGTGGTATTGGTCAACTTGCGTTAGCGGTAAATACCAATAACACAGGTGTTTTAAATTACGTTGAGCAAGAAAGTGTTGAGGGGCGTTTTAAGGATGTGATTTTAGATTACGACTTTATAGCTAAACCTATCGAAAAATTGGTTAAAAGCGCTGCAAGTAAATACACACATTACCTTAGTTTAATTGCTCAAGGTGCAAGCGTTGCAGAGGTGCATAAAGCCTTTGCAAGTTATCAGTTACTGGCCGCAGTACGTGAAGGTGATTACGGAGTTAATAGTTTAAATCAGCGTATTGAGCGCGTTTTACAACAACAAGGACTTATTACCCTAAGCCCGAATCAGCGTCATTATACCGGTATGCCAATAATGGTCAGCCAAAACGATTATCAGCTTAAGTTGTTTAATGGCGACATTGGTATTTTAATGCCCGATGAAAGCGGCCAGCTTAAAGCACTATTTATAGACGAGCAGGGGAATCAACGCGCGTTTTCACCAGCACGCTTACCTGCGCACGACAAAGTATATGTAATGACTATACATAAATCACAAGGATCAGAGTTTAGCTACACCGCCATGGTATTGCCGCCGCTAAAACAAGCCCGCATGGGGATAAATAGGCAGTTAGTGTATACCGGCATAACGCGTGCTAAAAATACCTTTGAGCTGGTGGCAGATAAAAAAGTATTGTTACTGGCAATGAATAAAAGTGTGTCTAGGGCATCTGGTTTATATGAGCGTTTAAAGCTTGAATGATTAAGCTTTTAGGTGGGTGCAATAAAAAGGGTTTGCCATGGCAAACCCTTTTTATATATAACCTTTAAGTTAGCTCAGATTAATAGTAACCACTTCTTTGCTGGCATCTTCATCTTGTAAGCTATTAATTGGCACTTTTGGAATATCTGGTTTGTCTAGGGCAATATCGCCACCATCAATTACTTCGCCAGTTTGCAAATTAGTAAAATCAAATAACTGGTTATCTGCTAAATGCGACGGTACAACGTTCTGTATAGCGGTAAAAATACTTTCTATACGACCTGGGTGCTCTGCGTCCCACTTAGCTAACATATCTTTTGTGTGTTTACGCTGTAGGTTTTCTTGCGAGCCACATAAGTTACACGGAATAATAGGGTAGCCCTGTACAAACGCATATTGGCTAATATCGCTTTCTTTACAGTATGCAAGTGGGCGAATAACCATATGTTCACCGTTATCGCTCATTAGCTTAGCTGGCATACTTTTAAGTTTGCCGCCGTAAAACATATTTAAAAATAGGGTTTCTATCATGTCATCGCGATGATGGCCAAGCGCAATTTTAGTTGCACCTAACTCTTTAGCAGTACGGTATAAAATACCCCGGCGCAGGCGCGAACAAAGTGAACAAGTCGTTTTACCTTCAGGAATAATATCGGTCACTATGCTGTAGGTGTCTTCTTCTACAATTTTGTATTCAACATTTAGTTTATCTAGATACTGGGGTAAAACGTGCTCAGGAAAGCCAGGTTGCTTTTGATCTAAGTTAACAACAAATAGCTCAAACTTAATCGGTGCTACACGTTTTAAGTGTTGCAGCATGTCGAGCATAGTGTAGCTATCTTTGCCACCAGATAAGCACACCATAATGCGGTCGCCTTCTTCAATCATGTTAAAGTCCATGACGGCTTGACCTGTTTGGCGGCGTAAACGCTTTTGAAGCTTGGTTAAGTTAAATTGAGCTTTAGCTTGATCTGAATGAGACAATTACGCCCCCTTATTAAACAATACGGCAAAGTTATTTGCTAAAAATAAAGGGGCGCATTATATACTTAAAATGCCCGGTAACAAAATTTAATCTTTTGCGAGTGGGCTTATATAACCATCGGGTTTGAGTGCCAATACATCGCAATCTAGGCTATCAATTACATGCTCTGCAGTATTGCCTACTAAGGCCGCGCTTAAACCAGTACGCCCTACAGTGCCAATAACCACCAACTCGCTGTTTAAACGTTTTGCTACATCGGGAATAACGTCTTCAGGCAAACCCTCTTCAATAAAGCACTGCTCAGGGGGTAAATTAAACTCATCAGCCAGTGCATTAGTAGATTGATGATGATGTTTTTTAACCGACTCGTTATAAATGCCAGGGTTAAATTCAGGTATTTCTATGGCAATATTAATTGGTGTCGCAGGGTAGGCGTTCACCAAGTTTAGTTGGGCGTTGGCCAGTTCTGCTAAAAATTGTGCGTCTTTAATAATACGTTTATTAAGCGCTAAGTGTTGCTCGTTTTCGCTCACTGCATTAACAGCCGCTAAAATGTTGCCATTTGCAGGCCATGCCATTTGTTTTACAAATAAAACCGGAGATGGACATTTTCGTACTAAATGCCAATCGGTTGGGGTGAAAATAACGGCTTTAAGTGTACTGTGTTGATGAGTGCCTTTAATAACAAGGTCAAAGCTTTGCTCAATAACGGTATTAATAATGGCTTCGTACGGGCGATTGTGCCAAACAACTTGTGTATCAATATTAACATTTTGATAAGGCGATACTAAATCTTTTAACCAAAGCTCGCGGTCGTTTAACACGGCTTTGCGCATAGCTTCGCGCTCATCGCCAGAGAGCATAGTGGTCATTTCATAAGAAAAGTCGTAAACCGTCATAAAGGCGGTAATACTCGCACCAGATTTTTTAGCTAAATCAATCGAACGAGCTAAACCGTGCTGGTCGTCTTTGGTGGGGTCAATAACCGCAAGAATGCGTTTAATCGTGTTCATGTGCAAGCTCCATTCACTTTACGGGTGTACCTTGAGTGTAACGTAAATAGAGCACAGTGAAAGGGATAGCACAAATATTATTGTTCTAGATCAAACCATTTAATCGAATGGATTAAATGGTTTGAATATTACAACGTAAGTAGGCTAATTAGCGGGGCTTTACTATTGCAGCTGCTTTGGCCAGTGCATCGTTATCTAAAATAGTAATAAATTTGCCTTCAACTTTTATTAAATCGGCTTTTTGAAAGCGACTCAATAAACGGCTAATTGTTTCAACGGTTAAACCCAAGTAATTGCCAATTTCGCCGCGGGTCATGGTAAAGCGAAATTCTTTACGAGAAAAACCACGCTCACCAAAGCGTTCAGATAAGTTAAAAATAAAGCTGGCTAAGCGTTGCTCGGCAGATTTTTTGTTAAGCAGTAACAGCATTTCTTGATCATAGGTAATTTCGCTACTCATTAAGCGCATTATTTGTTGGCGTAACTTCGGGAGTCTGCCTGCTAACTCGTCAAGGGTATCAAACGGAATTTCGCATACCATAGATGTTTCTAACGCTTGTGAAAAACTTTGGTGCATCATTTTACTTATTGCATCAAAACCAACTAAGTCACCGGCTAAATGAAAACCTGTAATTTGCTCATCGCCTTGCTCAGATAAAGTATAAGATTTAAACGAACCCGAACGCACAGCATAAATAGCGTTTAATGGCGCGCCCGACTCAAACAAAAAGTCGCCTTTGTGTAATGGTTTTTTGCGCTCGATTATTTCGTCAAGCTTATCCATTTCTTGACCATTAAGAGAGAAGGGTAAACATAACTGGCTGATACTGCAGTTATTACAGCTAATAGCACAATTACTTTTAGCACGACCTTGAGAAAAATCCATAAATTCAATCCGTTAAAATTCAAGCCACAATATGATCAATGTTAATGCACAAGCTTATCTGTTGCAATGATCAGTAAATAAATACCATACCAAATTATTACGCTGCCTAATATTATTCGCGTCCAATGGTGATTAAATAGGGTGCTCAGTTTTTTTGCACTAACGCCTATTGTGATCATCGCGGGAAATGTACCTAGTGCAAAACACAGCATTACTAATGCACCATCAAGCGCATTTGCGCTGGTCATGGCCCAAGTAAGTGCTGAATAAACTAAACCACAGGGTAACCAGCCCCATAAAGCGCCGTACCCAAGAGCTTTAAATGGCGAGTTAATCGGCATTAAATATTTATTAAATTTAACTAGGTGTTGCCAAACTAAGGTTTTACCTACTTTTTCGAGCCATTGTAAGGTAGCTGCTAAGCGCATTATATATACCCCTACCAACAACATAAAAATGCCTGCTATAAAAGACAGTGATAATGCAAAAACAGAGTTTTGCGTGGCAAATTTACTGCTAATGCCTGCCACTAATGCGCCTGCAAGCATGTAACTCAGCGCTCGGCCTATATTATAAGCAAAAGAGTAAATGAGAGTTTGGCGTTTATTACTGGCTAATTGCAATGAGCTGGCTATGCCACCACACATTGCAATGCAATGGCCGCTGCCAATTAGGCCCATAAAAAAAGCACTGACAAAAATAGGGTCAATCATTACTTTTGTTATGCTGCTCTTTGTCATCTTCAAACAAGATACTATGGCCTTGTTTATTTAAATCAGAAAATTGCTCGCCTTTTACTGCCCAAAAAAATACTCCTATAGCTATTAGTACAAATAAAATAGCGATAGGAACTAAAATGTAAATTATGCTCATAACTTTAACAGCCTTAATGAGTTGCATATCACAATAATTGAGCTGGTCGACATACCAATAACAGCCATCCAAGGCGCTACCAGCCCCATTGCAGCTAACGGTAATATTGAGCCATTATACAATAAAGACAAAGTTAAGTTTTGTTTAATAATACGCCTAGTTTTTTTGGCAACTATTAATAGGTGCTCGATTGAGGCTAAATCGCTATTGAGCAAAACCACATCGGCGCTATTTTTTGAAATATCGGCCCCAGTTTCCATGGCGATTGATAAGTGCGCGCTGGCAAATACTGGGCTGTCGTTTACCCCATCACCTACCATGGCAACCACTTCACCTTGTGTTGACCATTGCTCAACCGCTGTTTGTTTGTCTTTAGGGCTACAGCCCGATTGCACGCTGTGTAATTTAAGTTTTTTAGCTATACGTTGCCCCGCATCAGACGCATCGCCAGTAAGCATATGACACGTTAACTTATGTGTGTGTAGAGCGTTAATTAACGTACTCGCATCATCTTTTATTTTATCGACAAAGTAAAAACGGGCAATAGGTTGCTGATTAATATACAAAGTTGCTTGCGCGTTAGTTTTTTTGCTATTAAACCAGCCACTTTTACCAATAGCATAATGAGTGTCGTTGTACTGTGCGCTGATCCCTTTGCCTGGATGTAATTGAATGTCGTTAAGTTTATGCCCTGGTACTTTATATTGGCTAAACGCACGGGCAATTGGGTGCTCTGAATAGCTCTCTAGTTGGGCTGCAATCTCAAGCACTTGATTTTTAGTGTACTCTTCACTGAGTATATCGACCGCATCTAAGCTAAAGCGTCCTTGGGTTAGCGTGCCGGTTTTATCAAATGCGAATAAAGTGATTTTAGATAGAGTTTCGAGCACATGCGCTTGTTTTATTAAAATACCTTTACGAGTAAGGTTGGCTACCGAACAGGTTAATGCGGTTGGAATAGCTAAGCTTAGCGCGCAAGGACACGTAGCCACGAGTACAGAAATAGTGATCCAAAATGCTTGCTCAGGGGCAATTTGATACCAGCCAAATGCGGTTACCGATGCAAATATAAGTAACACAGCCACAAACCACTGAGCAACTTTATCTGTAATTTCTACTAGTTTAGGGCGTTTGCTAAGTGCATTGTGTTGTAGACGAATTATTTGATTTAGCAGCGTGCTTTGGCCTATTTTATTGATTTTTATTTCAATAATGCCGTCATGATTGACTGTGCCGGCGTAAACACTGTGATTAATAAACTTATTAACCGGTAGGTGCTCTCCGGTCATCATTGATTCATCAACGCTGGTTTTACCTTTAATTAAAATACCATCGGCAGGAATAGTTTCGCCGGCTTTAATTAGAATAATATCGTTTAATTTAAGCTTTTTAGCGGCAATAATATGTTCTTGCCCATTTGCATCGAGAGTACGGGCGGTTAGTGGCAATAACTTTTGTAAGTTAGCTGTAAATTCACTGGCTTTTAAACGTGCTCTAAATTCTAGGTATTTACCTAATAACAATAAAAAGGTAAACATACATACCGATTCAAAGTACACCTCACCCACTTGCATAAATGTAGCGTAACAACTAGCACCAAATGCACCAAAAATAGCCAGCGAGACGGGTAAGTCCATATTAAGCTGTTTTGCTTTTAAACCATTAATGGCATTAGTTAAAAAGGGCAGTGCGCTATATAAAATAACCGGAGAAGCTAAAACGAGGCTGATCCACCTAAAGTATTCCTCAAAATTACTGTCCATACCGGAGAACATGCCAAAGTACATAGCAAAAGCAAACATCATCACTTGCATGGTCATTAAACCGGCTACACCTAAGCGGCGAATATAGGCTTTTGCGGTTTGCTGTTTTTGCTGTGCTTCTAAGTCGGACTGAAACGGATAGGCTTTATAGCCAATTTTAGCAAGGCTAGTAATAATTTCGCTCAATGGGGTGGCGGTTTTATCCCATTGCACCATCGCGCGGTTAGTTGAGGTATTAACATCAACACGCTTTACTGTTTTTAAACTGAGTAATTGCTTTTCTATAAGCCATGCACAAGCTGCGCAGGTTATACCTTCTACGCTGAGCAATACTTCTGAGAAGTTGTCATTGGTCGTTATAAATTCGTCTTGAATATCTTCATTGTCGTAGCTTTTAATAAAGGCGAGTTGCTCTGGCACTAACTGCTCTACTTTACCAGCTTGAACGGTACGATATTTATAATAGTCGGTCATGCCTTGATCAATAATATTTTGCGCAACGGCTTGGCAGCCAATGCAACACATTGGCTGAGATTTATTATCGATTACTACGTGTGCGCTAAACCCGTTAGGTACACTTTCAAGGCAATGAAAGCAATTTATAGACATACTAAATACTACTTATAATTAGGCGTAACTAAAACAGCAAGGGTGGTTGGTAAGGTAATGTTTTCTTTTAGCTTCCAGCTACCATCAATAGGCTCAATAAATACCGAATAAGCACCGTCGGTAAACCCGTCAAGTAATGCGGTAAATTCTTGATTAGCATTAGGCGTTAGCGTGGCTTCAAAGTCATGCGCTTTAATTGTACGATGATAAAACGACAGTTTTAATGCATGTATGTTGCTCGTATCGCCTTTGGTAAATTTAAAACCAACGCGCTCGCCGGTAACATTCAGCTCGCCATGTAAGTATAAAGCTTTTGCCTTATCAAACTTAGTAAGCTCTAAGTTAATTGCTTTGCCTTTTTTATAGTAGTCATCTACCACCATATCAGGGCCATTGCCTATGGCGGTAAAAAATAAGCTGATGCAGCCAATAATTGCAGCAGAGGGAAAAAAGATTAAAAACCAAGGCCAAAAATTTTTATACCACGGAGTAGGTTGCATAGTTACTCTAAAATAAAATGAAGATGCGGCTATACTATAATAAATATTTGTAAAAGACTAAAAAAAAGCCTCCGAGTGGAGGCTTTTTTGATCTGGATTAATCTATTGAATTTAAAAGATTAAATATTCGTTAACGGTGTAACTATTTAGCTTGAGATAAGCTGTAAACGTAAGCCGTTAGTAGGTGTATTTTATCTTCACCTAAAATATCTTTCCACGCTGGCATTACACCGGCACGACCATGGTTAAGTGTTTCTTCAACAGCACGTTGAGAACCACCATATAACCAAACGTTGTCGGTTAGGTTAGGTGCACCAAAGGGTAAGTTGTGTGCAACAGAGCCTTTACCGTCAGCACCATGACATGCAGCACACATAGCCCACTTAGCTTCGCCGGCAGCAGCGTCTTTTTGGTTTACAGTACGACCTGAAAGGCTAAGTACATGAGCGGTCATTTCTTTAACGCCTTGCTCACCTAATGCAGCACCCCAAGGTGGCATTGCTGCTATACGCCCGTAAAGTAATGTTTCTTTAATTTTATCGGGTGTGCCGCCATATAACCAATCATTATCAGTTAGGTTAGGAAAGCCAGTACCACCACGTGCGTCAGAACCATGACACTGAGAACAGTTTTGTGCAAAAAGACGTTGGCCAATTTCAATTGCTAGCTGACCTTGTGTTTCGGCATGTTTTTCACCATTTTCAAGTGCAACTCGCTGTGCTGCGTCACCTTCAAATTTAGATTCAACCAATTTTACTACAGGTATTTGTGCCAGTTCATTAAAAATAGGACCAAAACGTGCATCTGCAACTTCGTACTCTTTATCAAGTTTTACAAAGCGACCTTCTTCTTTAGCAAGTTTTACTGCTTCTTTAGACTCAGCCAAAGAAGTAATACCTTGGTTAGAACTAGTCCACTTACCTAATCCTTCCCAGTTACCTAAACCTGGGTAAGCTGCTAAGTAATAAACAGACCAAATAAATGTTGCAAAGAACATGTAAGTCCACCACTTTGGTAGTGGGTTATTTAGCTCTTCAATTCCATCATATTCATGTCCGCAGCTTTCACCTTCAGGTACACCAGTGTAGTTTTTTAAATTCCACACGAGTAAACCAAATAAAATGAACAAACATGATAGGGTTAATACAATAACCCAAATACTCCAAAAGCTAGTCATTTCTCAGACCCCTTTTCCTCGTTAGAGAGCGTATTGTTGTGTTTTATTTCATCTTCGAAAATAACATTAGCAGCGTCTTTAAAACGTGTTTTACTACGCTTGCTATATGCCCAAGCAACAATCACAATAAATAGTACTAAAATTACCAGAGTTAAAATGCCTCTGTATGTCCCATAATCCATAATTAGTTACTTCAAGTGGGTGCCAAGTTGTTGCAAATAAGCGATAAGGGCTTGCATTTCTGTTGCACCTTTACCGTCATTCATTGCATCAACTTTAGCAACATCGGCGATTAATTCTTCATCACTACCGTAACCTAAACCATCGTAACGGTCAGTACGGCTATCGATTCCAAATGTATCACGGAAAATTTTAAGTTTATTCAGAGTCAGGCTTGTATCAAGCGTATTCTCTGCTAACCAAGGAAAGCCTGGCATGTTCGACTCAGGAACCACAGCACGTGGGTCAACTAAGTGAGCATAATGCCAGTCATCAGAATAACGCTTGCCTACACGCGCTAGGTCAGGGCCAGTACGCTTAGATCCCCAAAGGAAAGGGTGATCCCAAACAGATTCACCGGCAACCGAATAGTGGCCATAACGCTCAACTTCGTCACGAAAAGGGCGGATCATTTGTGAGTGACAGTTTGAACAACCCTCACGTACATATAGATCTCTGCCTTCCATTTCAAGTGCCGTTAACGGACGTAGTCCGTCAACTGGCTTAGTTGTATCGTCTTGAAACATTAGCGGAGTAATTTCAACTAATGCACCAAAGCTAATTGCGAAAACGGTCAAGATAGCCATAAGGCCAATGTTTTTTTCGACTATTTCGTGTTTGTTTTGTGAATTTTTATTGCTCATTATCTCACTCCGTTATGCTAATTGTGCTTGTTCGTCTAATTGCAGCGAATCGTTCTTCGCTGCTACTGTACGATAAACGTTATAAGCCATAACTAGCATACCTACTACGATGAACACACCACCTAAGAAGCGTATAACATAGAAAGGATGAGACGCCTCTAAAGACTGTACAAAGCTATACATTAATGTGCCATCAGAGTTAACTGCACGCCACATTAGACCTTGCATTACACCTGAGATCCACATTGCTACTATGTATAAAACAACACCAACAGTGTGTAACCAAAAATGTGTGTTAATTAATTTAATGCTATACATACGACCTTGCGAGAATAACGCAGGGATTAGGTGGTAAATAGCGCCGATAGATATCATTGCAACCCAACCTAATGCACCTGAGTGAACGTGTCCTACAGTCCAGTCGGTGTAATGAGAAAGCGCGTTTACTGATTTAATTGCCATCATTGGGCCTTCAAACGTAGACATACCGTAAAAAGATAATGAAACAACTAAGAAACGTAAAATAGGGTCAGTACGAAGCTTATGCCATGCACCAGACAACGTCATAATACCGTTAATCATGCCACCCCAAGATGGAACGAATAGGATAATAGACATAACCATACCTAAACTTTGCGTCCAATCAGGAAGCGCAGTGTAGTGAAGGTGATGAGGGCCTGCCCAAATATAAAGCGAAATAAGCGCCCAAAAGTGAACCACTGATAAGCGGTAAGAGTAAACAGGACGGCCTGCTTGTTTTGGTACAAAGTAATACATCATACCTAAAAAGCCAGCTGTTAATAAAAAGCCAACGGCATTGTGTCCGTACCACCACTGTACCATTGCATCAACTGCACCAGCATAAATGGAATACGATTTAGTTAACGACACAGGTACAGCCATACTGTTTACAATATGAAGTACAGCAACCGTAATGATAAAGCCAGCATAGAACCAGTTAGCTACATATATATGAGACACTTTACGCTTTGCGATTGTGCCCATAAATACTACGGCATAAGTTACCCATACAACGGCTATTAAAATATCAATTGGCCACTCAAGTTCTGCATATTCTTTAGAACTTGTAATACCCAAAGGTAGTGTAATAACAGCAAGCACAATAACAAGCTGCCAACCCCAAAAGGTAAAAGCTGCTAATTTATCTGAAAGAAGGCGCGTTTGACAGGTACGTTGAACGACGTAATAAGACGTCGCAAAAAGTGCACTTGTACCAAATGCGAAAATAACTGCGTTCGTGTGTAACGGACGAAGTCGAGAGTATGTTAACCATGGTGTATCAAAGTTAAGTGCTGGCCAAGCTAGTTGGGCAGCAATCAGAACCCCAATACTCATGCCAACGATGCCCCAAATCACTGTCATAATAGCGAATTGGCGTACAACTTTATAGTTGTACTCAGTGTGTGATGCTACTGTCTGGCTCATTTTCTGGCTTCCGCTGCAATAAATGCGTTTAGAAATGAATTACCCACCTAAAAAAAGTGGGGCCTACTATTACTTCACAAGCTTGCCATCTAAAACATTAAAAATGCGATTATTTTAGAAAACAGACTCGAGAAACCCTTATTTTTTTGCGGTTGAAATGATAAAATTTTTGGCTTAAAAAAGATAGGTCAATTACATAATATTATGACATCAATCAAACTTTACTAGCTTGCTGTTTACTTTTTGAGGTGAATTGTACGTTATTTGTAATAAAAGTGTGATTTGACCTTGTGACTATTAAATTAGTGCCAGCCATTATTTTTTGGATTGTGAGTACCTGCCACATGTATATATATAGAGTATGTTTGTTTTTTTTACTAATTTTTTTAGTTGCGTGTGATTATTCAAAAACCAGCGATACACAACAATTAAAAAACCTTGCTTGCGAAGCCGGTTTAGCCTGTACTTTTCCAAATGGCGTTAAAGTGTGGCTTAGCGATGGTGATTTATCCCCCGAAACACCATTCTCCATATTTGCCGAGTTACCTAAAGGGCATGTTATTACGAATGCAAAACTTGAAGGCGTAACTATGTATATGGGGTATATTCCTCAGCAATTTAAGCGCCATGGCAACACTTGGCAAAGTGAAACTATGGTAGGTATTTGCGCTGAAAAAAATATGCTGTGGAAATTAATCCTTAACGTAACCGATGAGGTAACACAGCAAAGCAACTCGGTATATTATTATTTTTACGTTACTTACTAAACATGCCATTGCTTATATTGCTTATTAAGTAGCTCGCTTAATTTGCAGCAGGGAGATAAGCATTCTGGTTGAGATCAGTTTAGTTGTGCTTACTCTCTTTAAGTTAAGCGTTACTTTTTATTTCTTGGCGCAGAAAAGCTAAATCCGCAGAGGGTTAGCTTTAGCGCAAGAAGATTAAGCCTACAATAAGAGTACTTCGTACACTCACATCATTTTAGCTAGCACTTAGCACTCCTGCCTTTTGTAATTTTTACTTTCTCTTTTTAATTTCGAAAAATGCATCAATGGTGTTTGGTTAATTAAGTGTACTACTAGGTTTGAGGCAATCATTGCTTCATTAAATTGGTGAATAATTTACTTGTTTAATCTTGGCTGAATAAAAAATCTCTCCTTTAAAAGCTATATATGCGTTAAATCAGACTAATTAATTACTCAAAGCGCATAAATATAGTTATCAATTAACATCTAGTTTTACGGTTTTAATAACCTACTGTGATTAACTTGTTAAATTACCGGTTAAAGGTACATTGTTGAGTTAATTACATTTAATTACAAAGTCCATTAGTTTGATTTCACCTGTGCTTTTAATGTAGCGCAATGCATTTAGTGTATTGATTTTGAAGTGTATTTATTAATTAACAAGGAAACATAGTGTAACGTTTGTACCTTTTTTGGGTGCTGTGTTTTTCGGTTGGTTTTTAATTGGCCTTTCGTTAAGTTTTTGTTCAGTTAATCACGCCTAAGTTGCTGTTTTCTGACTCACAATTCTTATAAAAGTGAGCATTACCATTTAGGTAAATTTTCAACAAGTAGGGTTCATCCATGAAAAAATCAACTCTTGGCTTAGCGGTTATCGCTGCTATTCCAATGTTCTCAAGTGTGCAAGTTTTAGCGGCTGACGAAGCGGCAAAGTCAATTGAAAAAATTCAAGTAACAGGCTCTCGTATTAACCGTACAGATATGGAAACGGCTAGCCCTATTACAGTTATAGGCGATGACTTTATTGCAAAAAGTGGTTACACATCAGTTGCAGACGTGCTTTCTAATCAACCATCAGCGGCAGGGATGAGCTTAGGTGGTTCGAGTAATAATGGTTCAGGTGGTACTGCTACTGTAAACCTACGTGGTATGGGCTCTCAGCGTACTCTAGTATTATTAAATGGTCGTCGTATGGTTTCATCTGGAACCGGTGCAGATTCTTCTGTTGATTTAAATACGATTCCAGTTGCAATGATTAAGTCTATTGAAATTTTAAAAGATGGTGCTTCTGCAGTATACGGTTCAGATGCTATCGCTGGTGTTGTTAATATAATAACCAAGAAAGACTTTGAAGGTTCAGAAGTTAATGTAGAAGGTAGCCGCACTACAAAAGGTGATGGCAATAACTACGGTGTAAGTTTATTACACGGAATGCAAATTGCTGAAGGTAATTTAGTTGTAGGTGCGCAGTATTCAAGCCGCGGCGAAATAATCCAATCAGACAGAAGCTTTGTAGAGCCAGGTCAATCATCATTTATTCCAGAGGGAACACTTGGTGGTAAAATGCCAGATGGAAATGGTGGTTTTATAGACCGTAATAAAGGCTATGATTATACGACTTCTAGCTATGCACAAACACCAAACGACTTGTACAGTATTTTTACTAGCTTTGATAAAGAGTTAGACTCAGATACAACATTTAATGTTGATTTGATGTATACGCGTCGTGATTCGACTCAACAGCTTGCACCACAACCAGCAAATATTGATTTAAAAACAGCTAATTTAGATGCTGCTTATACAAGTGCTTTTGTAGATGGTAAGGGTGCTCTTGCAGATACCTTAGAGTATCGTCGCAGAATGGTTGATGCAGGTCCTCGTATTTATGAGCAAAAAACCGATACCTACAGAGCGTCTGTTGCATTAGCGGGTACGTTAGATAACGACGCTAGCTGGGATGTAAGTGCTACTTATGGCCGTAATGATTCTAAAGATAAAGTTCAAAACTCTATCCATGCAAGCAATGTTGAGCAAAGCATTTATGCTAATCAAGCGCTTTGGTTTGCTGGCGATGCATTAAATCGCGATATGTTAGTGTCAGATGGTGCAATTTACACTGAGTCAAATGAAGGTGGTAACGAGCAGTTTATTCTAGCTGCAGGTTACAGTGCACTAACAGATAACGATATTGGTTATGCAATTGGTGTTGAAAACAGATTTGAAAGTGGTTATTACACTCCAGATATGATCACTCAACGCGGTGAAAGTACAGCGGCACAACAAGATCCAACTGAAGGTGATTACTCAGTACAGTCTGTGTATTTTGAAGCGTCTATGCCAGTGTTTGAGTCAGTAACAATTGAAGGTGCCGCACGTTACGATAACTACTCAACGTTTGGTGGTGCAACAACGTGGAAGCTTGGTGCAACTTGGAACGTAACAGATGAGTTTATGATTCGCTCTGTATTAGCGACTGGCTTTAGAGCACCTAATGTTGCTGAGCTTTTTGGTGGTAACTCAGGCTCTTTCGATTACCTAGAAGATCCATGGGGTAATGAGCAAGACCCTCAAATCGAAGTAAATTACACCAGTGACAAAAACCTTAAAGCAGAAGAAAGTAAGTCATTTACTTTTGGTATGGTATGGGAAATTACTGATGGCTTATCAAGCACCATGGATTACTGGAAGTTTGATATAACTGATGCAATTACGCGTCTAGACGTTCAGAACGAAATGAGAAATTGTTTTGCTGGTACGCTTGAGTCATGTTCATCAATCAATATTACATCAACAGGTGATTTATCAAATATGAGTTCAGCATTAACAAATGTTGGCTCGCAAAAAACATCTGGTGTTGATTGGAATATCTCATACAAAGCAGATAACTATGCTATCAACCTTGATACAACATACTTAATCGAATTTGAACAAGATGATATTGATTACACAGGCACTATCGATGGCAATATCGGTGGCTATGCTAAAATCAAATCAAATCTATCTGTAAATTACGATGTAAGCGAAGCTTTAAGCTTTCTTTATAATGCAAGATTCGTTAAAGGAATGGATGGCGAGTATTACGGTGACTTCTTTAGCACTGACAATACTGTTTATCATGATATTTCTATGAGCTACAGCGTAAGTGATGATTTACGCATTACTGGTGGTATGAATAATATCTTTGATAAAGAGCCTGAGTCTGTATTAGGTGGTAATGATATGGGAACAGTTCCTGAGATATACGATGTAATTGGTTCGCGTATTTTTGCGAGTGTTAATTTTAAATTTTAATTAGCAGAATAAATATTTTAAGGCCTAGTTTTTACTAGGCCTTTTTTATTGAACAAAATACTTCAGGCAAGTACACTAAGGAGCTATATTACAAGGAGATTTAATTGTTAAAGCAAGATGAGAATTTATCTTTTATTATTGAACCGCAGCTGGGCCAACGCTCAGAGCAACGCCTTGATTTATACTTTTCTATTCCCAACGAAATGGGCGTGAATGCACAAACCCTTAGTGAAGAATCCTATTTTAATAATCAATTTAAATCTTATTTAGCTTATAACGCCAATAATATTCACCTACCGCTAGTGCGAAGCCGTTTTGTAAGTAAAAACAAAGGTGAGCAGCGAGATTACCGACAAAACCTCAATTTGTATTGTTATCAGGTGCGCTTGGCTATTGATGCAGATATTAAAGAAACCCTCAAAATAGAAGACCCTGATGAATTTTATCAACGGGCGGGTGAGCTGTGCGAGCAAAGCCAAAGCTTATTAAGAAAACTAAGGCGTTATACCCCTGAAGATGAAAAGCTAATTTCATTTTACACCAATGCCGATAACTACCTTAGTTGGCAAATAGAGCAGTCGTTTTTAAAACTGCTTGATGAAGGGCCACGCAGTAGTGACTATGCCAAAGAGCGCAACGACTTAGTTAACTTTTGTAAGTCAGAAAGCAGCTATCGAGAAGAGCAACAATATAATTCAGAATCAACCCTTAAAGATGCAAACCGCATTACTAATAAAATGCGGTTATTGCAGCGTTTAATTGAACATGGCGTAATTTTAAACCGCCAAACTCGCTATCTTAATAGTTATTTAAAACGTTTAGTTAAGGGCTCGGTAACCGCTGTAATTATGGCGTTAGTGATGATAGTTATACTCAATGCACGCGCTACTTTTACAGAAGTGACTGCAACATTAATCTTAATATTGGGGCTTATTTATGGCCTTCGCGAAATATTTAAAGAAGATATAACCCGAATCATTTGGCGATCTATTGTGCGTGGGCGGCCTAAGTGGCGGTTTGTTTTTAAAAATAGCGTGACCAAAGACAAAGTTGCGAGCCAGCTTATTTGGTTAGAATATACGCGCTTTAAAAATATTCCAAAAGAAGTACGTGCTATTTTCTCCAAACGCCGTCAACAAAATAAGCTTGCTGCACAGTGGTTACACTTTGCTAGCGAAACGCGTGTAAATGCCCGCGAGTTTTTACCGGGTTACGATAGTTTGCATCAAACACTGCAATTTAGCCTTGCGCCGTTTTCTCGCTATCTTAAAAAAGGTGAGGGTAAGTTATATCATCTTGAGAGTAATAAGGTTTCTAAGCAGGCTGTGGAGCGTCGTTATCAATTAAATATGGTGTTAGTACTAACTGAGCGAGATAAAAAATTGTATCAGCGTTATAAAATAACCATGAACCGCAGTAAAATAGTTAATATTGAACTTATTTACTCAGATGACGGTACTAAGCAGGAATAACAAAGGCTGCAACCGTTTACACCCCATGTTATTGCTCAAAGGGTTAGCGTTAGTTGTTCGCTAACCCTGTTTTGGTAAATAAAGTTACCTTGTTTGACACGAGTATAATTTCGATATTTTTCGCATCGTCACCCCAAACGCAGTTGGTATGCAGTGTTTTCTCTACGCAGTTATCAGCGCTTCCTAAAAAAACTTCGACTTCTGATTTATCCATACCAATTTTTATTTTTTCGTAGTTCTCTACATTTACTTTAGAACAGGCTGCTAGGCTTAGCGTTGCTGCAATAATTAGGAGTTTTTTCATTGTTATTTCCTATGTGTTAAATAACTTAATGTTTGAATTTTCTAATTTGGACGATCATTCCCATTCTAGGGTGATCAAAGTAGTGTATTTCTTCACTTATTACTCGTCTGAATTGTGAAAAACGAGCCGCTTCTATTTCACCACTATCGCGCTTTTGGCTAATATCGAAATTAGCGGTTATGTATAAATAATGGCGTAAATGTATTTTAAATAAACCGTCGAGTTCCCACTTCATAGTGGGTTCTTCAGGTGCATTAAAAAAAGAATTTTGCGAGTTAACCAAGCTAACAAAGTCTGGGTTTGCATAATTTTGGGCGCTTTGCTCTGCACTTTTAATGTGCTCGCCGGCGATTAAATGCATGCTAGGTGCACGCGACTTGCTTGCCCCCTCAAAACGCCAGCCAGTATGTAATAGTGGCGTTAATCCTTTGCGGTCTAGAGCTTGGCGTTGGCTTTTAAATTGCAGTTGTGTTGGCGCTAAAAGGTATGTTTGCTGCATTGTATCTTGTGCAGCTACAAGCGGTGTTACCGGTAGCTGATCGTAACTTTTTAAATAATCAATACTGTTGTCACACACTCCAGATTGCTGATTGGAGTTAACTAGAGAATCTGTAAAAGAGCGTTTTTCAAAGCGTGTATCGCCATCAATACACGCTTGCATAGCTTGCTCAGTGTAAAGTGGGGTGAGTAAATCAAGTGTATTTTTATCTTCAATAGCTGGTCTTTTAAGGCTAAAGTCTTCTTGTAAGTACGGAGCAGGGCGTTGTTTAAATACCAGTACTTCTACTTCAAACCAGCGCTCAGCAATTGCGGTGCTGCTAAATAAGCAGCATAAAATAATAAGCGATTTTTTTAGCAACATTAATGGCTAACCTTTTTTTCGAAATCTGCAAGCATTGCAGTGACCATTTTCAAGCGTTCGCGGGCATTTGCCTCGCTAATAACAAAGCGCAGTTTATTTGCGCCATCCATTTTGTACACGCGCGGTGCACTTTGTATCAAGCCTATGATGAAGCTAGGATTAACCTTAGTGTTTTGGCTAAATTCAAAGTAACCACCTTTCGGGTTTGCCTCAATTTTTGTTATACCTAAATCACTTGCTCGCATTTTTAATTGCTGCAGGCTAAAGAGGTTTTTAGCCGCGTCGGGTAATAAGCCAAAGCGGTCGATTAATTCTACCTGCAATTCGTCCATATCGGCAACATTAGCACAACTAGCAACGCGCTTGTACATACCTAAACGTGCGTTCACATCGTAAATATAATCATCGGGTAATAAAGCCGGTAGCTTTAAGTCTACCTCAGTTTGTTTTTGCAAGAGGTTTTCAAGGGTGGGCTCTTTGCCTTCTCGCAATGCTTTTACTGCTTGTTCAAGCATTTCCATGTATAAGCTAAAGCCAATGGTTTGCATTTGTCCTGATTGATCATCACCTAAAAGCTCACCCGCACCACGAATTTCTAAATCGTGGGTTGCTAGTGCAAAACCTGCGCCTAAGTCTTCTAATGACTCTATTGCTTGTAAGCGTTTGCTTGCATCTTTAGAAAGAGCTTTAGGATCGCCTGTTAATAAGTAGGCATAAGCTTGGTGATGGCTGCGACCAACACGTCCACGTAATTGATGTAACTGCGCTAAACCTAGTTTGTCGGCTCTATCCATAATTATGGTGTTAGCAGTTGGTATGTCAATACCGGTTTCTATTATAGTGGTACACACTAATACGTTGTATTTTTGGTGGTAAAAGTCAGCCATTATTTGCTCAAGCTCTTGCTCGCGCATTTGCCCATGTGCACTGGTTACGCTTGCCTCGGGCACCCATTCACTTATTTCTTGTGCTACGCGCTCAATTGTCTCTACGTTATTATGTAAAAAGTAAACTTGGCCACCGCGTTTAATTTCTCTAAGTACTGCTTCACGTATTAATTCTACATCGCGTTGACGCACAAAGGTTTTTACTGCTAAACGCTTTGCAGGTGGAGTGGCAATAATAGATAAGTCGCGCATACCGCTCATGGCCATATTTAAGGTACGCGGGATAGGCGTTGCAGTTAAAGTGAGTATGTCGACATCGGCGCGTAGCGCTTTAATCTTCTCCTTTTGGCGCACCCCAAAGCGATGTTCTTCATCAACAATTAATAAGCCTAAATCGTTAAATATAATATCAGCCTGGATCAGTTTATGAGTACCAATGACAATATCGAGCTTGCCGTTGGCCATTTTTTCAAGCGTGTCTTTTTGCTCTTTAGGTGAGTTAAAACGCGACAGTACACCTACCTCAATAGGAAAGTCGGCAAAACGGTCTTTAAAGTTTTCAAAGTGTTGTTGGGCAAGTAATGTTGTAGGCACCAAAATAGCTACTTGTTTGTTATCGTTAACAGCTACAAATGCGGCGCGCATGGCGACTTCGGTTTTACCAAAGCCTACATCGCCACACACTAAACGGTCCATGGCTTGTTTTGATTGCATATCGCCTAATACGGCTTCAATGGCATTGCGTTGATCGTCGGTTTCTTCAAACGGGAAGCTGTCGCTAAATTGGCGATAAGCTGGGGCATCGAGGGTAAATTTATTCCCTGGTTTTGCTTGGCGCTGAGCGTAAATATCAAGTAACTCAGCGGCTACATCGCGCACTTTTTCAGCAGCACGTTTTTTAGCTTTGTCCCATGCATCTGAGCCAAGTTTATGCAGTGGTGCACTGGTTTCTTCGCCGCCCGAATAACGACTTAGCATATGCAGCGCCGAAACCGGTACATACAATTTTGCTTCACTGGCGTAAGTAATGGTAACAAATTCAGTGGTAATGCCTGCGGCATCTATGGTTTGCAAACCTTGATAGCGACCAACGCCGTGATCAAGATGCACAATAGGTTGGCCTTCTTTAAGTTCGGCTAAGTTACGAATTAGTGCATCTTGGCTGGCTTGGTATTTATGCTTACGGCGACGGCGCTGCGATACTTTTATGCCAAGCAGTTCTTGTTCGGTGATAATAGATAAACTAGGTTTAGTACCTAATACAACACTTTGCTCCAGTGGGCTAACAATTAGGCCAACATCGCTTTGGCTTTTTGTAAACTGCTCAAAACTAGTAAATTCTTTAAACTTTAAGCCGCTAGGTTTTAATACTCCCAGTAATGACTCGCGCCGGCCATCCGACTCTACGCTTAGTAAAATACGGCCTTTGTGCTTTTTTTGCGCCGCTACATAGTTTATAAACGCACCGTAAGGTTCGCTTTGTTTATGATCAATGCGAATAACAGGTAATTCACTAACAGTTAAATTTTTATTGCCTGCTTTTGTACCTAGTTTTGCTTGAGATAAGCGAATACGCGCATAATTTCCTAAATTAGCAAACAATTCATTAATGGGTTGATACAGCGCGCTTGGCTCTAATAATGGACGCAGTGGGTCTACGCGGCGGTTTTCATAGCGCACGTTTACGTCATGCCAAAAATTATCGGCGGCATGTTCTAAATCACCGAGCTGCATTACCGTTGTGGTTTCAGGTAGGTAATCAAAAATAGTGGCCAGTTGCTCGAAAAACAGTGGCATATAATATTCTATACCGGCAGGCCAATTACCTTTACTCACTTGCATGTAAACAGAGTCTTGCTGCGCGCTGGCACCAAACTTCTCACGGTACGCTATTCTAAAGCGTTCAATGTCGGCTTCGTTAGTGGGGAATTCGTGTGCCGGGAGCAGTTCAATTTTATCTACTTTTTCATCTGAGCGCTGGGTTTCAACATCAAATAAACGAATGCTGTCGAGCTCGTCGTCAAAAAAGTCGAGTCTAAAAGGATGCGGGCTGCCCATAGGATATAAGTCGACAATAGAGCCGCGAATGGCGTACTCGCCGTGCTCCATTACTTGCTGTACGTTTAAATAACCCGCTTGTTCTAAATTATTTCTGAAATTATGAGTATCGAGCTTATCACCCACCTTAAAGTTAATTGTGGACCCATAAATAAACGAAGCCGGGGCGGTGCGCAGCATTAAGGTAGAAACAGGGACAATTAAAACACTTTGTTGCTCGTTTTTGAGCGTATTTAAAGTGGCTAAACGGGCAGAAATAATATCTTGATGAGGAGAAAAGTGGTCGTAAGGCAGGGTTTCCCAGTCAGGAAATATCATTACCGGGTTGTCGGGCAATAAATATTCTAGCTCGGTTTCAAGGCGCAGGGCGCTTGGCGTGTCTGGGGTTACAATTAATACTAAATTGTCTTGTTGTTTTACACCCTCAGCAATAGCAATGCTTAAACCGCTGCCGCTAAGTTGCCCCCATTGAATTTTATCTTTTTGAGATTTCACCCAAGGCAAGGCTGCCCATTGCTCAAACGCCATTTATTACTCCATTTATAAATTGGCCCTAATTTATTATGTAATAAGGGCCAAGTAATTTTATTTAATCGCGGTAAATTTTTGTTAAGTCTTGGTAGTGATCAATTCTGCGGTCGCGTAAATACGGCCAAATACGTCTTACGTTTTCGCTGCGCTGTTGATCAAGCTCAATTACTAAAATTTGCTCGTCAGTATTATTAGCCTCAGCAAGTAATTCACCTTGTGGCCCTGCAATAAAAGAGTTCCCCCAAAATTGAATCCCTTCGCTTTGTTCACTTGGGTCTTGCTCGACTCCAACGCGGTTACAACTAATTACCGGTACACCATTGGCAATCGCATGGGCGCGCTGGCTAATAACCCACGCATCTTTTTGGCGGGTTTGTTCATCGCTATCATCACGCGGATCCCAGCCTATTGCAGTTGGATAAATAAGTAGCTCAGCACCGGCCATTGCCATTAAGCGTGCAGCTTCAGGAAACCACTGATCCCAACATACTAATACGCCCAATTTACCTACTGAGGTTTGAATTGGCTCAAAGCCTAAATCGCCTGGAGTAAAGTAAAATTTTTCGTAAAAACCAGGGTCATCGGGAATATGCATTTTACGGTATTTACCGGCAATACTGCCGTCATTTTCAAGTACTACAGCGGTATTGTGATAAAGGCCGGTAGCACGTTTTTCAAATAACGACGCCACAATTACAATGCTTAACTCTTTTGCCAGCTCACCTAAAGTATGCGTGCTTGGGCCTGGAATGGTTTCGGCTAAATCAAACACGTCTACATCTTCGGTTTGGCAAAAGTACAGGCTACGGTGTAGCTCTTGCAGCACAACTAATTTAGCGCCTTTGCTGGCTGCTTCACGAATTGCGGCAATCGACTTTGCCATATTTTGCTCAGCATTATCGCTATTGCTTTGTTGTACGAGTGCAACGGTTAATTTTGCAGGGCTGGTCATTGAGCTGCTCCAGTTAAAAATCCACGTGGGAGTTGCATTGTTATACAGTGCAAACTGCCAAATTGTTCAATAATAGGTAGGCAATTAATGCCCACAATTGTGTGCTCTGGGTACGCTTGTTGAATTTGCGCTAAGGCGAGCTTATCGCTTACATCATCGTATGTTGGTACTAATACCGTATTATTAATAATTAAATAGTTAGCATAGGTGGCAGGCAAACGTGTTTGCTCATCGCCATACACTGCTTTGGGCCAAGGTAAGGCAATTAAATTATATGGGGTGTTATCGGTAGTTTTAAAGCCTTGAAGCTGTTTTTCCATCGCATGCAGCGCGTTGTAATGCTCATCGGTTTTATCATCGCACTGTACATAAACAAGGGTATTGTTTGGTGCAAAGCGAACTAGCGTGTCTATGTGGCTGTCGGTGTCGTCGCCCGCTAAATAACCATGCTTAACCCATAAAAAGTCAGTTGCTCCTAAGTGCTGTTTTAACAGTGTTGCAATGTCACTTGGGGTTAAATTTGGGTTGCGGTTTTTATTGAGCAAACATTCACTGGTAGTAAGTAATACGCCGTGTTCGTTTATTTCAATGCCACCGCCTTCAAGCACCATATCTACTGCTTGGTAGTCATTATTTGTATCGCTAAGCTCATTGACTAAAACACGGTTTATTTGATTATCTAAATTACTTGCAAATTTATTACCCCAACCGTTAAAGGTAAAATCATACACTTTAAGCTGATTAGGGTTATTTATAGCGGCGCAAGTAAGGGGGCCGTGATCGCGTGCCCATGTATCATTTGTTGGTGTAACTATAAAGTGAACACAGTTTAAGGGGACGTTGGCGGCGTGCAATAGCGCAATAACATGCTCTTTTACAGGCTCACTGTGCGCTACAATAACTAACTGTTGAACTGCGGTAATATGTTTTGCAAGCGCTACATAAACAGGCTCAACGCGTGCTAAGTTTTCAGCCCAATCGGTGTTTTTATGCGGCCAAGTTAGCATAACAGCGTCTTGCTCGGCCCATTCTGGTAAAAGTCTAAAATTCATGAGTAATTGATACAAATTAAGGTAGCGCTAGTTTAGCAGTTTGAGTGTACATGTCAGCTATTTATCATCTGCTTGCATGTTTTGTGATTGCTCTAATTGCTGGCGTTTTTTTAGTTGTCGGGTTTGCGCATGCAAACTGGCTCTAACGACTAGTTCTTGGTCGCTGTCTCTTATGGCTATAAAGAGTAAAGTGTATTGGTAATGCTCGGTATCGATTTTTTTAATTGCAACGACTTCGGTATAGCAATAAACAGCTGACGCTTCATGGTGTAAAAAAAGTTTAGTCCGAAATTTTTGCCCTAAAGAATAAACATCCTCTGTTGTAAATTTTACGCCACCGCCGCCATAACTATCGCAATAAATAGCGTTATCTTCGCTTTGCTCTGAGGCGAGAACATGGCTCATTATTAAGTCTATTTTACGTGATTGCGCTTGTAAAAAAACTGCTAGCTCTTGGGCAACATCACCTAAATTACGCAGTGGTCCAAGCGCGCTTTGCTCTAAGCTACTTACTTCATTAGCGAGTTTAAATAAAGGGGGAATGTCTGCGTCTAACTGGGTAAGGTTTTTTGGAACGGCGTTATCATCAACTATGTATAGGTTTACACGGTTACTTTCATCAATTTGAAAATACTGTTCAAACTCACTTAATCTTTGACTGTTCATAGCACTCTCCGCAACACATTTAAGTAATAATAGCGCCCTTAGTGCTAAATTACTAGAATATATGTTTTTTGAATAACTGCTTGAATACTTTATTTATATTCATTTTATAAATATAAAAAAACGGCCAACGTTATCCTAACATTGGCCGCTGGGGTATTGATTAATTTTTACCACTTTAATCATGGCACATAGATGCCGTATGGGGAGGAGACCATTACATCAGGTTATTTAAGCAGCTCGGTTAACTCATGTAAGTTTTTTACAACATGATCTGGTTTTTTAGCCAGTGGGTAAAGTGCTTTACCTGGGCGTGCAATAAAAGTGGTTTGTAAACCGGCTGCTTTTGCGCCGGCTACGTCCCAACCATGTGCTGCAACCATCATGGCTTCATTTGGTTTTACATTAAGTTTTTTAAGTACCCATTGGTACGCACGTAAGTCAGGCTTGTACACTTTAATATCTTCAATGCTGTAGCGCTCGTCAAAATAATGGGTTAAACCAGCGCTTTCAAATTGTGCTTGTACGCCTTTATTTGAAGAGTTTGTTAGGCTAACCAGCTTATAACCTTGTGCTCTTAATGCAGCTAAACCTGCTTTTACGTCTGCGTGTGGAGGCAGTGTTAATAATGGTGTAACAATCGCGGTTTTTGCTTGCTCGCTGGTAATATTAATATTGTTGTTTTGTGCCACCATTAATAATGACGCTACGCCAATTTGGCCAAAGTCTTGGTAATCGCCAATTACAGTTGATACCAACGAGTGGTGTAGCATAGTAGAAAACCACAATGGTAATAAATCTTCTCGCCCACCAAGTGCTTCGCCTATAGAAGCGCGCATTGAATCTAGATCAAGGAGTGTTTCGTTAACGTCAAAAATTAACACTTTAGGTTTATTTGAGGTTTGTTCGGCCATAGTATCTCCAGATAATAGGCTTGCGCCTAAAATTAATGAAAGGGTTAGGGTTTTTAGGGATGTTAATACAGACATTATTTACTCTCAGATTTCAAAACGTTTAATACATCAAAAGGTTCAGCGCGTAGGGTGTAGTCTTCAGTTACAAATGCGTAAGTGATCACACCTTGTTGATTAATAACATAAGTGGCCGGTAGTGGTAGTTGAAAGCTTTTATCGCCGTAGTAGTGCTCAAAATCAATACCAAATTCGGTATATAACGCTTGAATACGCTCATCGAGTGTAAACAATAAACCGAACTGCTTGGCTATTTTATTACTTACATCTGAAAGTACATCAAATTCAAGGTCATTTTTTTGCGCCGTTGACAGTGTTTCATCAGGAAGTTGTGGTGAAATGGCAATTAACTGTGCATTTTGCGCTTTAAATTGTGGTAAGTAATCATTTAGGGCTTTTAACTCTAAATTGCAATAAGGGCACCAGCCACCACGGTAAAAGCTAATAATTACTGGGCCTTGTTTTAATAATGTCGCAAGTTCAACCGTGTTCTCTTGATGATTAGCCAAGCTAAAATTGGTAACTTTTTGCCCTACCTGTAATGCATTATCTTTAATGTGCTGGGCAATAAGCTCTGCGTTTGTCGTATTCATTAGTGCTAAAACATCTGCAGGGAGCTTTGCTTCTTTTTGCACGTTATAGGCGTCAATTTGCGCTTTTAAACTCATATATAACCTCAATAATTAAGTTACGTTAGATTATATAGTTTTAGTTATTTAAATATAGATTGCAAAAGTGAAAGCTTCATTCGAAAATATTAAACATTGAAAACCCAAAGTAGCTTTTTATGTATAACATAAGTGATTTAGAAACTTTTATAGCCGTAGTAGAGAATAAAGGTGTACTTGCAGCTGCGCGCGAGCAAGGTTTATCGCCAGCAACAGTGAGCCATCGCCTTAGTAAATTAGAGCGAGAGTTGTCTACTGTTTTAGTCTTTAGGGATAGTCGGCGAGTACGTTTATCGCCTGCAGGAGAGGTGTTTTACACGCGTGTGGGCGCTATTATTGAGGCACTGCACGATGCAGAGCATAGTATAGGTGCTCGCAGCTCAACTGTGAGTGGGTTGCTAAGGGTAACTATGCCACCGTGGATTTTTTCTAAGTATGTTATGCCTAAGCTCAGCGAGTTTGAAAGTGAATATCCTCAATTAAAACTCGACTTTTTAATTACGGACCACTTTATTAATGTGGTTGATGATGCTCAAGATGTGGCTATAAGAGTAGGGCAGTTAAACGACTCTGGCATGTTGTCGCGTAAAATAGTCAATAATAGCCGTGTGTTATGTGCAGCGCCTAGCTATATAAATAAACAGGGTATGCCAAGTAATTTAACCGAGCTTGCGGCGCATTATTGGGTATGTTTGCCGTGGCAAAAGCAATTAAAATTATTTGACGAGCAAGGCAAAATCCACAGTTTTAATGCTAAAACCCGCTTTACTATTTCAAACTCAGATAACATGACCCAAGCTGCCATTGCTGGGCATGGCATTGCAATTAAATCAAAAATAGCAATTGGTGAAGAGCTTGCAAATGGCACCTTAGTTGAAGTTATGCCCGGTGTAATGGCGCAAAGCGACGCACCAGTATGGTTTTTACGGCCACAAAACAGCTTAACCACACGTAAAACTGAGGTGTTTTTTAACTTTATAAAGTCATTATTTGTTGCATGCTAACTATATAAGCGGTTGCATGACGCTTTTATTATGAGCAGCGCATGCGTTAGATCAACCTTTGTTCTTATACTCATTTGAGAATATTTTATTGTTGTTATTATCTCCCTCAGGCTTATTGGCCGTTTTATTTCTTTGAGGGATTAAATTTAACAATGAAAAAAGTGACGTACATTGTGTTAGTAGGTATTGCACTCTTGGTGTTTGCCTTTATGGGCGCTAAGCTCATTCCTATTACTTTAGCACCACCTTTAGCTGCAACACATAAAGTAGATATTAACGATCAAACGCTCATTGCTCAGGGCGAATACTACGCACGAGTTGCTGACTGTGTTGCGTGCCATACGGCACCCGGCGGAAAACCTTTTGCGGGTGGCTTAGGCATGCAAACACCTATGGGGGCTATTTATTCTACAAATATTACTCCCGACATCGAAACAGGCATTGGTAGTTATAGCTACGCCGATTTTGAACGTGCAGTTAGAAAAGGCATTCGCCAAGATAACCAACCGCTTTATCCTGCTATGCCTTTTGTGTCATATAAAATAGTAAATGATGCTGAAATAGAGGCAATGTACGCGTATTTTATGTCAAGCGTTAGCGCAGTAAAGCAACAAAATCAACAAACAACCATTCCATGGCCTGCAAGTATGCGTTGGCCATTAGCATGGTGGCATGCATTATTTTCACCAGCGCGTAGCTTTACAGCTAACCCCAATTTAACGACTGAGCAAAATCAGGGTGCCTATTTAGTTGAGGGATTAGCTCACTGCGGTGCGTGCCATACGCCACGTGGTATTGCTTTTCAAGAAAAGGCGCTATCAGATGATGAATCGGGTCAGTTTGTATCAGGCTCAGTACTGGAGGGCTGGTATGCTAAAAGTTTACGTAATGAAGGGTTAGGCTTAGCAACCTGGAAACAAGCCGATATTGTTGAATTTTTAAAAACAGGACGTACCGACAAAACTGCCGCATTTGGCAGCATGGCCGATGTAGTGGCGCATAGTACGCGGTACTTTACTGATAAAGATTTAAACGCTATTGCTAGCTATTTGCATCAGTTAGCACCGCGCCCTGGGTATGAAAAAAATTGGCAGTCAAAAGCAGATACCACTACAAGTGCATTGCGGGCAGGTGACTTTTCGGCCTCTGGTGCTTTGTTGTATATGGAGCAGTGCGCCGCGTGTCATCGTTTAGATGGAAAAGGCGCACCACGTATTTTTCCAGCATTGGCTGGTAACTCTATTGTGTTTGCAGAAGATCCCAGTTCGTTAATTCAAGTCACTTTAGCAGGGGGTGAAATGGCAACAACCGCGCACGATGTAATGACATTTACTATGCCTGAGTTTTATCATTTAAAAAACCAAGAGTTAGCCGATGTTTTAAACTTTATTCGCAACAGTTGGGGCAATCATGGCAGCCATATTTCAACTCGAGATGTTGCGACTATGCGCCGTGTAGTTGACCATGCTCCGGTACATTATGTACCCGCAAAGGAGATAGAAAATGAATAAGTTACTAGGGATAAGCGTGCTTGTAGTTGTAATTTCGGTTGCTGCTTACATGGGTTATGAAAGCCGTTTTTATGATGCGCCTGATGCAAAAACTTACGATGTAATTAATGCCGAAGGTAAAGTGATTGATCAATTTACCATTCCTAAAATTACCGATGTAGTAGGCCACAAAGATGAAGAGGCTATTTTATACGGTATGCGCTTACTTAACGAAACGGCGCGCTTATTGCCCGATAATGTAGGTAACGGGCTCAATTGCAATAGTTGCCATATGGGGCAAGGTAAACGAGAGTTGGGGGCACCCTATATAAATACTTATAATCGCTATCCGCGCTTTAATCCGCGTGCGCAACGCGTACTTGATTTAAACGAGCGTATTAACGGCTGTTTTCAACGTTCGATGAATGGTAAACCAATCCCAATAGATTCGCCAGAAATGCAAGGTATGCATGCTTATATGAAATGGTTGGGTGGTGATGTGGCACCGGGCAATACCGTTAAGCTAACTAGCCTAGAGTTTTTTAAAGTAGGCAAATATACAGCAAACGCAAATAACGGTGCACAGGTTTATGCAGCGCAATGCGGTACTTGTCATGGCAGTGATGGCGAGGGGATAAAAGATCAATTTGGTGATTATATTTTCCCACCATTATGGGGCGATGACTCATTTAACATTGGGGCAGGTATGGCACGAGCCTCTCGAGCAGGTGCATTTGTTATTCATAACATGCCATTGAGTGTGAGTCGTGAAGCGCCGCTTGGGCAGATCACTTTATCAGAGCAAGAGGTTGTTGATGTTGTGGAATACTTTACTAAAAAGCCACGTCCAGACTTTGCAGGTAAAGAAAACGATTGGCCAGGTATGGATAATCCTGCTGATTCTCGTTATTAATACAGCATGCATAACCGCTTAAGCTAACAAGGTTAAGCTAACAAGGTTAAGCTAACAAGGTTAAGCGGTTTTTTATTGCTGTAATGTACTTAGTTAAAACTCAGATTATTTACTCTGTGTATACTAGGGTAGTACAAAAAACGCGCCGTTTTGGCGCATTTTTATTGGCATAACATAAACCTAATATTTGAATTAAGACCATTACCTCAGATTATTTAAAATTCCACATTGACCATATACCTACTTCATTTTGAGTTCGCTCAACTGTTGCACTATCAATATTACTTTGCTTAGCAACAAGCGCCAGCGTTAAATAAGAAGTTGCCTTATAATCAACACCTAGTTGTATGTAATCACGTTCTAAACTAGCGTTTAAACGTCTATTAGGGTTGATTGTATCGTACCGAGCAAATGCAGAGTAACCCGGTTTAAAAGCATAACTTGCCCAGGTCCCCCAGCCGCTGCTAGCGTCTTGCGGTATTTTGTTAACTTGGTTCCAGTTGTCGTTATATACATATTCAACGCCAAAACGTACCCCTTGATGCAGGTAACTTAGCGCTGCATTGAAACGCTCTGCAGTATGATTTTTCTCGGCCTCGTCTTTATCAAGTGCGCGTGTACCTTGATAAGCACCTAAAGCAAAATCAAATTGTTTATTTATATGCCACACAGCCGATGCTTCTAAATCAATTCGATCGCCCACAGTTGGCTTTTGAAAACCACCCCCAGTAATAGCCGATACAGCATACGAAAAGTGCGCCGATTTATGACCATAATGAATACCTAAATCGGTTGGACCGGCTAATTTGTTTTTTGGCGTTAAGCTCGGATCAACATAACGATACCCTACACGGCGTGCGATGTAATCAATCCATGGCAGTTCAGCAACACCAATTTTAAGCGTACTTCCTTGATTAAAATTGCGTTTTATATAAGCATGACGAAACCAAATGTCGGTAGGGTCTTGCTGGCGTTGCCACTGCACATCTGTGGTCACTGTTAATGACCAGTCATCATTAAATTGATGGTCTAAATTAAGATAAAAGCGCTTTACATCAAGTTGCCAATCTTCAATATCCTGGTGCTGATCGTCAATTTGAATATTACTAAAATTCGCAAATACTTGGCTCGATAACGTGGTTTGCGATGCGCTCACCGGTGCACTAATAACAAGCAATCCACTTGCTGCTAATAATACAGAAACACTTAAACTTGTTTTATTAAACACCACAAAACTCCCTTAGGTTGCTTACATTCAAGCGAGATAAATTTTGCATATTATAGCTTTTTAGTTGTTGCACCACGAACTTGCTAATACGTTATTTAGCTAAAGCATGACTTAGGTCAAAATGCAGGTTTATTACTGTTTTAATAACATATAAAGAGACTTTTAACGCAACGAAAAAATAACCGCGGATTAACAATTTACCTTGTAATTAACGTTAAAATTAGTCATCTTAACAAACTTAGGTTTATACAATAATAAGGGATGAAATTAAGGATGGCGCGAGGACTCAAATTAGCCACTACATTTACAGAGTTATCGACTCATTTACGCCGCTTTGTTTCACGAATAGTGTTACCTGACGACGTAGAAGATATAGTGCAAGAAACCTTTATTAAAAGCTACGAAGCTGATTTAAAACAAGATATTCAATTTACGCGTAGTTACATGCTCAAAACTGCTAAACACCTTGCCCTTAATCATATTGCTAAATGGGATAATAAATTTAGCGACTCCCTTTGTGATGATCATGAATTACCAAAGTTACTTAAATCAATACAACTAGAGGACGAGTACACCTCGAAAGAGCGTTTTTTATTGTTTTGTCGGGCAACAGAGCAACTAAGCTTGACGGTTCGTAAGTGTTTTATATTAAAAAAAGTGTACGGTATGAGCCAAAAAGAAATTGCCCAGCAACTACAGTTAAGTCAAAGCACAGTAGAAAAACATATTGCAAAAGGGTTACTACAAACCATGCTATACATGCGAGAGCATTCTCAGGATGAAAATGAGCAGTATAAAAAGCACGACACCGCTGCTCAAAAGCCAACTATAGTGAGTGTGGCAAAATGAGTAATATTCATCAATTTACACCAAAAGATTTAATTTTAGAAACAGCAGCTAATTGGATAAGCGCGATAGATCGCGGTTTAAACAAGGTTGAAAAAGAGCAATTTAAATTATGGATGCTGCAAAGTAATGCACACCAAGACGCCGTTTACGAACTCGCTAAGTTGTGGGACGAACTGAGCGTATTAAACGAGTTAAGCACTTTATTTCCGCATAAAAACAATACCGAGGAAAAAAGTAAATGGGTGTTTTCGTATGGTATCGCGGCCAGCTTATTTGCTGCGTTAATGATTTGCAGTTACTTATTGGTTAATTTAGAGACTGGTTATAACCAAGCCCTAGCGAAAGTTAATTATACTAAAATTTATAAAACCAAGGTGGGAGAGCAAGCCACTTACGTACTGCCCGATGGCACCATAGTGCAACTTAATACCAACAGCCTATTAGAGGTTGCCTATAGTAAAGGGCGCAGACAGTTATTACTGAGTAGAGGGGAAGGGCGTTTTAATGTTGCTAAAGATGCTACGCGGCCATTTAGTGTGATGGCAGGTGATAAAAGCTTTACAGCATTAGGCACTGTATTTAATGTGCAGCGCAATACCTCATCTCATTTAGAATTAGTGGTAACCGAAGGAAAAGTGATGATCACTGATCCGAGTGTAGCTGTTGATGCTAACGATTTTAAAGCCTATCAACTAGCCGATAACAGCACCCAAAAAATTAGAAAAATAAACGCAAATATTGTGCTCTCAGGCGAAAAAGCAATTATAGAAAAAAGTGTTACAGCGCCTATTAAACGCCTCTCTGCTGACGATGTGCAACGAGATTTAGCGTGGCAAAATGGCATGCTAATTTTTAACGGAGAACAATTAAGCGATGCCTTAAATGAAGTTAGCCGTTATACCGCTACTCGGTTTGAGCTTTCATCGGCAGAGCTTGCGAATATTAAAGTTGCAGGGGTATTTAAAGCGGGTGATGTTGCTGGGCTACTTGAAAGTTTAAAAACAAATTTTTCGATTGATCACGAACGCTTAGGTGAGCACGTAGTTAGCCTTAAACGTCAAACTAAGTCATAAATAGCAGCGCCTAAAATCATGCTAATGTTGGATTAAGTTGCAATTATGAACATGCAAAGTAAAAAATATATTAATAAAAAGAATAAAACCTATAGAGGATTTTTGTTTGCCAACTGTTTATATAAGTTGCGCAGTAACCAAACGCATTTATTGTGTAGTTTGAGTGTGCTTGCATCGGCTTTTTTTAGCTTGAATGTTTTAGCCACAGTAACTACCGGGCAAATGGTGCAATTTGATATAAAAGCGCAGCGAGCAGACAAAGCTTTAATAGAATTTGCTAAGCAAACTGAGCAAACCGTGGTGTTTTCTTATGAGTTAGCTAAACAATATAATGCAAATTCGCTTTATGGTTTTTACACCCAATTAGATGCACTGGAGGCACTGTTAGGTGACACTAAGCTCGATGCGGTTGTTGATCAAAATGGTTTACTGAGTATAAAACTCAAACAAATCAATAGGAAAAATAACAACATGATGAAGCTTTCAGGCGTTAGTGCAGCAATATTGCCTGCATTACTTGCTGCAAACACTCAGGGCGTTAATGCTGCTGAAGATGTTGCCCAAGAAAAAATAGAAAAAATTGCCATTGTCGGGAGTCGTGTAGCAGGTCGTTCAGTTGAAGATTTACCTGTTCCGGTTGATATTTTAAGTGCAGAAGCACTAGAGAATAAAGGGCAAACAGAAGTGGGCAGAATGCTGCAGTCAATTGCGCCTTCGTTTAACTTTTCAAGCTCGTCAATTAGTGATGGCACCGACGCCCTTCGCCCAGCAACACTGCGTGGTTTAGGCCCAGATCAAACATTAGTACTTATTAACGGTAAGCGCCGCCATCAAGCCAGTATTATTCATATTAATACTTCAGTAGGTCGTGGTACAGCGGGTACCGATATGAATGCTATTCCGGCGTCGGCAATTAAGCGCATTGAAGTACTGCGTGACGGTGCTGCAGCGCAATATGGCTCAGATGCCATAGCGGGTGTTATTAATATAGTACTCAAAGATGGTAGCGAAGGTGGTAAAGCCGCAATTAACTATGGCCAATATTCAGAAGGCGATGGTGAAACGATAAACCTTGATTTTAATAAGGGTTTTGCTTTAGGTGATAAAGGTTACGTAAATACTACACTTAACTACCGTGATCGTGCGCCAACTAACCGTGCCGGTTTACATGGCTCTTGCCAATTTAATGGTTGTACAACACTTGATGACGGCACTTTAGTAGCGGGCGATCCGCGAGAGCTAACAGCCGACAGAGATACCTTTAGAATAGGCGATGCCGACTCACAACAATTTGGCTTAATTGTAAGCACAGGTTATGAGTTAGGTGATGGCGAACTATACGGTTTTATTACTTATTCAACGCGCGATAACGAGTCGGCAGCGTTTTTCAGGCACAATGCCAACGGTGGCGGTAATACGGTTTTACAAGATAACGATGCGACAATTCAGGCTGGCTTTTTGCCAAAAATTAACACCACTATCGACGATATTTCGTATAACTTTGGTTACAAAACGCAATTTGATAACGATGCTAGCTTAGACTTATCGTACACCTATGGTGAAAACAGTATTGATTACACTACCAGTGACACAATTAACGCCTCGTACGCTAACTTTTTACGCTACGACCAAGGCTTAAGCGCTGCTGATATTCGCGCCACTATTCCGCGTGAAGCCTATGCTTACGGTATGGAATTATCGCTACAAACGCTTAATTTAGATTTTACTCAAAATTTTGATGATTACTCACTCGCTATGGGCGCAGAAATTCGCACCGATGAGTATCGCATTTTAGAAGGCAGCGAATACGCATACCGAGATTACGACACTAATAACGGCGTAAGTATATACGACGGTTTAAGCGGTGGCGTTGGCAGCGAAGATGCTTCGGGCGGCACGCAAGGTTTTGGTGGTTCATCGCCAATGTCATCGGTTGATGAGTCGCGTGATGTGATTTCGTTCTACCTTGATGCTGAAACCTATATTATTGAAGACGTTATTTTATCGGGCGCACTGCGCTACGATAATTATAAAGGCTTTGGTGATACGGTTAACTTTAAACTAGCGGGTAACTGGTCGATTACTGACGATATATCACTGCGTGGTGCATTAAGCTCAGGTTTTAGAGCGCCGTCAATGCAGCAGCTGTATTTTAATAATATCAGTACTCAATTTGTTGTTGACGATGTTACTGGCAACTTAGTTGCCGAAGAAGTCGGTACTTTTAGAAACGACTCAACATTAGCGCAAAGCTTAGGTATTCCAAAATTAACAGAAGAAAAGTCGCAAAACCGCAGCTTAGGTATAGTGTATAACGTAACAGACAATATTAACGTAACGCTCGACTATTACTCAATTGATATAGACGATCGTATAGTTATCAGTAATCGTTTAGGTAAAGGGTTATCGCCAAGTCTTGACGCTGCATTAATAAGCTCAGGTGCTGGTGCGGGTCAGTTTTTCTTAAATGGTGCTGATACAGAAACGCAAGGTATTGACTTTGTTGCTACCTGGAACACTGAAGGGTTAGGCGGTACGCTTGATTTTACCTTAGCAGCTAACTTTACTAAAACCGATGTGGTGTCGTTATTTACTCCTGCAGGTTCAGGTTTAGAAACAGTACCGGTTGAGGACGTGTTCTCTGACCAAGAAATTTCTATTATTGAAGAGTGGCAACCAGAGGATCGCATCAACTTAAGTGCGCTTTATCAACGTGATGATTGGACAGTTAACTTGTCACTTAATCGCTTTGGTGAGTACACAGTAGAAGATGGCGGCCGCCAGACCTACGGTGCCGAAATATTAACTGATGTTAAAGTAAATTACTTTGTAACTGAGAACTTATCGGTAAATATTGGTGCAAATAACTTATTTGATGTCTACCCAGATGAAAATACTATAGGTAATTCACGTACTGGTACTATTGTAGACGCCCAAGGCAATACCATTGTAAGCAGCCCAGGGGTATTTAAATACTCTCGCCGTTCAGCCCCATTTGGCTTTAACGGTGCGTATTACTACCTAGGTGCAGAATACCGATTTTAATTATAGATACTCCCATTTTTATACTTAATATAAAGCCCAGCATTTAAGAATGCTGGGCTTTTTTAATTGTTTAACCTGAGCTCAGCTTTAGGTTGAGTTATTATCCAGAATTTAGGCTACTTACTGCTTTTTCATTCGGCTCATTTCAGCATGACAGCTTTGCATTGTTAGTAATGCTTTAGCTAGTACAGCTTCGCAGTCTGCGGGTTGTGGTTCTTTCATTGCATCTTTAATTTCTTCGAGGGTTTTATCCTCAACTTCTTCTAGCTCTTTAATATACGTATCGTCGTTATTGCTGCTAAATTTAGTGATAAGCGCAGTGTAAGCACGGCGCGCTTCTACCGCAAATGATGAGCCATCTTCACGTTCGCCTTGTTCATTAACAGCAAAAGGTTGTAAGCGTTCAACGGTTACCTTACGCGCATCAATCATGCGCTGGAAAAGGGCGGCAACAGCGGGATCTTTTACGTTCTGTTGGGCTTTTTCGTAAAAATCTATACCACTATTCATTACTTGGATGATGTCAGAAATATGATTTACTTCATTACTTTGATGGGTGTTCATAATGACCTCTCTTATAAATGAAATTAAATGTTCATTTATATAAAAGCAAAGGTTGTTCCACTATAAGAACTTTCGTAGTAGTTTGTTTTTATTGAAATAAATATATAGTGAGGATGATGTTTGCTTACTTATTAGATTAAGTAAGCAAATTTTACAAAGCTTTTGTAACGGTATTACTTAAGTTCTTCAGCAACTTCGGCTACTTTTTGACGTAACCAAATATGACTAGCATCGCGATGTAACAACGGGCTCCAAATCATATCTAACTCAAACGGTGGAATAGGAAAAGGAGGTTCTAATATTTTAAGACTAGGATCGTCTATATAAATGTTAGCTGCTTTGGAGGGCAATGTTGCTATTAAGTTTTGTACTTTGGCTAAATGTACTGCCACATGGTAGTTACGGGTAAAGGTGGCAATATTACGGTGTTTACCAAAATGAGCGAGTGCTTCATCAACCCAGCCGAGTTTTTGCACATCTTTAGGATCCATTCCTACGCCTACACCAAAACCGGTTTTACTTACCCAAATATGGCGTGCTTTTAAGTAGCTCTCTAGGCTAAAATTGTCAATAATCGGGTTATCGGATTTAACTAAACAGCAAAAACTGTCTTTCCAAATGCGTTTATGATGAAACGATTGCGGTAGGTTTTCAAAGCGATTGATTGCCATATCCACTTTGCCATTTTCCACATCATGAAAGGTCACATCACTAGGGGTGAGTATATCTAAGGTGGTGTCGGGGGCTTCTGCGTGTAATTTACTTAATAGCTTGGGCGCTAAAGTACTGGCCGCATAGTCACTGGCCATTATTCTAAATACGCGTTTACTTTGGCTTGCTTCAAACTCACGATTAGGCGCAAGTGTTTCCTCTAGGGTCATTAATATTCCGCGAATAACGGGTTGTAACTCTAACGCGCGCTCTGTGGGTACCATGCCATCGCTGGTGCGTACTAAAATAGGATCGTTAAATAAGTTACGAAGGCGCTTTAAGCCATTGCTCATGGCAGGTTGAGTAATACTTAACCGGTTTGCTGCGCGGGTAACATTACATTCGCGCAATAAAGTATCGAGATAAACCAGTAAATTTAAATCTATTTTACTTATATTCATTGTGTGTCCTTAACGCTTTACCAGTGATGGATAAAACGTTGTGCTGTCGGGTATGGATAAATATGGCTAACCTGACCATTTTTAATATTTTGCTGTGCTTGCTTCCAAAAGTTAACATCAATAAGCTCTGGATGTGTGCTCATTAAAAACTGCTTGTAGATTGGGTTAGGCATTACAAAGGTGCAAAGTTGCTCAGGAAATACATCTTGCGGTGCAACCGAATAGCTTTGCTCATCCATTAAGTAGTCGTCATACGTTTTTGCTTTAGGCAGTGCTCTAAAATTCATGTCGGTTAAATATTGCACTTCATCGTAATCATAAAAAATAATACGTTTGTGTTTACTAACACCAAAGTTTTTTAACAGCATGTCGCCGGGAAATATGTTAACAGCAATCATTTCTTTTAGTGCCTGGCCGTACTCTTCAATCGCATCGGCGGCACTGGCATCATCGGCATTTTCTAAAAATAGATTAAGCGGTGTCATGCGTCGCTCAATATATAAATGTTTGATAATTAGCCAGTCGCCTTCAATTACCATGGATGAGCCAATGGTTTGGTGTAACTGCTGCAACAAGTTACTATCAAACCGCGCTAAAGGAAATACGACGTTAGAATACTCTATGGTGTCGGCCATGCGGCCAACCCGATCGTGTTTTTTAACTAACTGGTAGCGCTTTAAAACGGTATCACGACCAAAAGGTTTACTTTCGCCAAATTTATCTTTAATAACTTTAAATACATAGCCGAATGAGGGCAGGGTAAATACCATCATCACCATGCCTGGTGTACCAGGGGCAATAGTAAATTCGTCGTTAGAGTGAGTTAAATGATTTAAAAACTCGCGGTAAAACTCGGTTTTACCTTGTTTATGAAAGCCAATAGCGTTGTAGAGCTCAGCTATGGTTTTATTGGGCATTAATTGGTTTAAAAATCGCACTAATGCGCAAGGCGCATGGGTTTCTACCATAAAGTAGGCACGCGCAAAACCAAAAATAACTCGCATTTGCGACGATTTAGTAAGTAGTGCGTCTAGGTACAAGCCTTTATCTTCATGGTGTAGTACTGCAATAATAAACGGTTGTACGCCGCTTTGCGATACCACTCGCCCTACAATATAGGCAGCTTTGTTACGGTAAAATGGAGTGTGCAGTATATCAAAGCGCATTTGCCAGGCTTTATGGTGCGTATCGGGCGCTTGTTTATAAAATGCTTTTACCAGCAGTCGTATGTCTCGTTCTAAGTTTACAAAGGGGGCTTTAAAATCAAAGTGATTAATGATCTGTTTAATTGTGGGCTTTAGGCCGTCAACCACAGGAAAATAGCTGCGATACTCAGCTTCTACTGGCACTGCAGGCGCATCTTTTAGAGTGGCTTCTACAAAAATAAAGTCGTTATGAAAATAACGGCGATGATACAGGCGGCAAAATACCGAGTTATAAAAAGTTTCGGCAAGCTCAGCCTGAGGATGAAAACATAAAAAATGTTGATAGAGCTTTTTTACTTCTAGCCACAGCTGTTCGTCGAGTTGTTCGGTTTGTTGTTGTCGAAGTGTGGCGGTGGTTTCGTTAACCCGATCATCATAATGGCTAATACGTAATCGGCTTATATCATTAATTGCTTGCCAGTCTCTTTTAGCAAACGCCAGCGGTGCTTTTGCCGTGGTTTTTTGAAATAACAGGTAGTGCTTTTTAAAGCCCGTTAAAATTAATTCAGCAATATGACGAGGCTGCATCATTACTCCTTATTAGACGCTAGAGCTTATACTCTATCATTGTTAAGAGTATGTTATTCTCGATTTAAAACCAAGCTAAATTAAGATGTTATTTATTCATGAGATAAAGGTTACTGATAGTTGTCTATTTTTTTTTGTAATTTATTAATGCGCTTTTTTACCATATTAATTTGTGCTTTATAGTTTTTGTTAATTACTTTTTGTTTTTTAGCAATATCGGAGGCAATACGTTTTTTATCTTCCTTGGCTAAAATATGGTTAAGGCGCTGTTGCTGTTTATAATCAGCTTGGTCTTTTTTACGATCTAATATTGCTAACTTATGTTGATTACTGCGCAGCTCTGCCTGTAAGCCTGCTAGTAAGCTTTCGCGCTCCAGTTCGTTTAATTGCTTGGTGTAATCTACTTTAGGGCCTACTTGCTGATTTATTATGGTGTTAACTTTGTATACGGTGGCGTTGTTATCGCACGGGAATTGAGAAAAGGTGGTGCCTTCTTGTGTAACACACTTGTAGTAACTGGTTGCACTGAAACTGTTAAAGCTTAAGGTTGTAAGCAAGAGGAAAATAAAAATACAGTACAGCTTAATCATATTGGCTATCCCTAAGAGTGTTTTACTGCGTTAAATTAATAACGTTAAAGTAAAACTATAACCTAGCTTGGCGGTATAGCAAGCTAGGTTAATAATAGCCTTATTGAGTAAAGGTTTTTAACTTTTTGATACTGTGAACTAAAAATGGAATGTCTAAGCCTTGCTCAATAGAAAATCCTTCGGCGGCAGAAATATTTTTAAAGTCGCCATCAGGATCAATTAAGGTAATTCTATCCTTTTTATACGCTATAACCACGCCTTGAGAATAATTAACACCCATATTATCTTTTTTCTGGTGTAAGTTAACACCAAGCATAGTTTGCTCAGCAATAGCGTTGCAGTTTAAATACTGCCCAACAGCGGTCGCTATTATATCGCTAGGTTGAATAAGGCCATTAACGCGAGTGATCCGTTTATCTGAACTATAAAGCGTTGAGGTAATTACCACCTCTTTATTATTATCAGCCAAACTAAAAGCATAAACATGAGTATTTTTATCGCGAGGTGCTAAATCATCAGTGCCTTTAATAATTCTAATTGCACTATTAGTGTGGGTTTGATCGTTAATAAAATTTAACGCTGCAATACCCGTTACTTCAACACTGCGACGTTGGCTTTGCCATGCGGGTAATGTTTGCTCATTTATAATTGTAGATTTATAAAATGCTGGTAAACCATAAACTAAACTAAAGAGCATATCGTTATGATCGGTTGGTTGTAAAAACTGCTTAGTGCTATACAAGTTTTTATTACTGGCAAATTGAGCAAGCTGCTGCGCTGTTTCAAATACAAAAATATCAATTTTAGCCGGTGTGTAATCTTCGCATTTTGTCAGCGGAGTAGGCAATTGGTAGCTAATGTTTTGTTGATTAATTTGCACATTATGCGCTTGTTTATAGCTTTCTATGTCTAGTAGATCATTTTTAGCTAATAAGCTTTTAGCCGTTGTAGGGTAAGAGAGTGGTAAAAAGTTATCTTGTTTAGTTACATCAAACTTTAAATTAGCGTCTGCCCAAATATGAATACTATGACTTAAAGCAAAACAAATCACTAAAAATGAACTCGCGTAGCGAGCAAACTTGAGCTGCTTTAAACGCGCTAAATTTTGCCAAGTAAAATTACTGACCGTTAACTGAAAACCTAAAATAACTAAAACTATGCCACCGGCTAAAATAGTTGTTAAAGCGGGTGAGCTGTTTAAGCGGTGCCATAAAAGCGAAATGATCTCAGGTAAAGCAGAACTACTTAAGTGATAACCTAAATTAAAATAAACATAAGCATCAAGTGTGAGTAAAGAGGCGCCAAAGGTAGCAATAACTGCAGCCATACCGCGAATATGGCGAGGGTATGGAAAAACTAAACTGAGCGGAAATACCGTCAGCACAAACGCTAAAAAGGCAATAAAGCTAGTATGGCTAAGCCAAGTAACTAGCATATAAGTAATACCCATAAAGCTTGTAGGTGGCGAGTCGGCAAACAAGTAGCTTAAGCTAATTAAGAGCGCTAAGCCAATATTGGCAAAGGTAAACCAATGCCCCCAACTTAGTAATTGACTCGCTTTTGATGAAAACTGATTGTGCTGCGATAAATTCATAGAGTTTATTTAACCGACTGTGCGAGAGCTTTAGCAAAGTTCTCGGTAACGGCTTGTCTTTTCCCTGTTGGTACATGCTCTTTTAAGATATGCGTGATAGAATTTCCTAAACACATAAGACTCAAATCAACCGGCGCATTGTGTTGAGTTAACACATCAATAAGCTGATCGACGATTTGTTCTACTTGTTCATTAGAGTATTTTGATAAGATTGGCATCAGTTGGTTCAATTTAATAGTTATATTCTCACATTTTAACACCAGAGGCGTGAAAAACAAAGATGGCAACAGACGTTAAAAAACTAGTCGTTCATTATGTAGACAAAAAAGACGGCGATACTCAAATTCATTTACGTAATGATGAAATGCTAATCAACGATAAAGTAGCTGTGTTTATTGAGCAATTGCATCATGCATATAATGGTAAGCCAGGTAAAGGCTTTTGCGCTTTTAGTGGCGATAAAAACAGCGTAGTTGCATCGGCAATGCAAAGTTACCGTAACAACGAACTTGGCTTTTGGCATATGACAGATCAAGCATCGAGTGTGTTAAAAGAGGAACTTGATAAATACGCATTTAATGAAACAGGTTATTTAGTGTTTTGTCATTATCAGTATGTGGCCACAGACTACATGCTGATTGCGATGATTAATATTAAAGAGCATTACTCAATTACCTCTGAGCTTGATTTAGCATCGTCACGTCATTTAGATATTTCGCGTATGCAATTAGCGGCACGAATCGATTTAACCGCTTGGGACACCCAAGCGCAAGACAATCGTTATATTTCATTTATTAAAGGCCGCGCAGGGCGCAAAGTTGCCGATTTCTTCTTAGACTTTTTAGGCTGTGAAGAAGGTATTGATCCTAAACAACAAAGCCAAGTAATGCTCAGTGCTGTAGAGGATTACTTATCAGAGCAACAATTTGATAAATCAGAAAAAGATGATTTACGTAAACAAGTATTTGATTACTGTAATGATTGTGTAACGACAGGTGAAGATGCCAACGTAAGTGAGCTTTCGGCAACACTTACAAAAGGCGATGACAGTCCGTTTGACAGCTTTTGCAAAGAGCAAAGTTACGATTTAGAAGAGTCATTCCCCGTTGATAAAAAAACAGTGGCAAGTATGGTTAAGTTCTCCGGTTTAGGTGGCGGTGTAAGTGTGAGCTTTGAGCGTAAACACTTAGGTGAACGTGTTACTTATAATGAAGCAACCGATACCTTAGTGATCAAAGGCATTCCGCCAAATTTAAAAGATCAGTTACAACGCTTCATGGAAAAAGAACAAGACTAATGCGATTGATATAAAGTTACAGGTACAAAAAAGCCCCGCTAGTTAATAATTAACTAGCGGGGCTTTTTAATGAGTATTGTTAATCAACACTCATTGTTTTAGTCATTGTAGAACTTGCACGACCAGCAGGTTTGATTGAACCCGCACGTAAACCACTGTCTGGCACTAGTTCACGTTTATCGTGAGCCATAGCAACAGATGTATGTTTTACTTCGCTATCAGCTACAGGGGTAGGCTGTGCCATTGGCGCACTTGCTGACCCTTGAGCTATCGCTGTTTTAACATGTGGTGCTGCAGTTACTACTGGAGTTTCAACTTTAGCTGGCTCTTCAGTTACCACTGGCGCTTCAACTTTAGTTGGCTCTTCAGTTACCACTGGAGTTTCAACTTTAGTTGGCTCTTCAGTTACCACTGGCGCTTCAACTTTAGCTGGCTCTTCAGTTACCACTGGCGCTTCAACTTTAGCTGGCTCTTCAGTTACCACTGGCGCTTCAACTTTAGTTGGCTCTTCAGTAACTACTGGGGTTTCAACTTTAGCTGGCTCTTCAGTTACTAATGGAGTTTCAACTTTAGCTGGTTCTTCAGTTACTACTGGCGCTTCAACTTTAGCTGGCTCTTCAGCTGCTACTGGCGTTTCAACTTTAGCTGGCTCTTCAGCTGCTACTGGAGTTTCAACCTTAGCTGGCTCTTCAGTTTGTACTGGCTCTTCTACAGCTTCAACTTTGGCTAAGTCTTCAACCGCAACGGCTTGTTCAACTTGTTGCGCTGCATCCGCAGGTGTAGCTGCAGATTTAGCTTTAAGCTCTGCTTCATACTCTGCAGCAGCTTGGTCGGCAACAGGAACAAATGCCGGTGCTTCATCTGACTTAGCTTCATTGCCTTCACCTTCAGGGCGACGACGACGCTGACCTGATGCACGAAGATGACGAGGTGAGCGACGTGAACGTGTACGAGTTTGCTCTTGCTCGTCTTCGGTTGTAGGTGTTTCATCGTTAGAATCAACATCTTCAACTTTTTCTTCTTTAATATGAGCTGTTTTTTCTGCCGCTGTTTGAGTTTGCTTTTCTACAACAGGTGCTTGCTCTTGGGCTACTGGTGTTTCTTTTTCTGTAGCTTGTACAGGTGTTTCATCTGTTGTTTGTACCTGCTCAGCATTTTCATCTTGCAGGCGTACTTTTTTACGCAAATTACGACGCTGGCGACGAACCTTTGGTTTTTGATCCTTTGGCTCTTCGGCTTGAACTGGCTTAGTTTCAGCTTCTGCTTTTGCAGGTGCATCAACTTTTACTGCATCTTTATCTTCAGTGCGTGGCTCTGGGCGCTTACGTGAATTAGGATTGCGACGACGCTTATTGCGATTCTCGCCTCTCTCTTGGTTCTCGTTAGTTTGCGTTGCTGCTTCAGGTGTTGATACAGAGTTAGTTTTAACCTCTTCATCCGCAGTACGCTCAGTGCGTGGCTTAGAACGAGGGTTATTACGGCGACGCTGATTGTTGTTATTACGGCGACGATTATCGTTATTACGCGTATTATCGCGCGTTTCTTGTTGCTGTTTTTGTGTTTCTTCTTTTTTCACTTCAACGGTTTCGCTGGCGAATAAAGATTTAAACCACTTACCAATTGCATCCAGTAAACCGCTTTGCGCTTTAGTTTCAGCAGGGGCAACAACGTTAGCAGGAGCCGCTTGTGGAGCTGGTGCTGCAGGCATTACAACGCCTTTTAACATTGGCTCTTCACGTACTGGTGCTACAGGCGACTTAGACATTTCAAATGCTTCAGGCTCTGGAGCAACAATTTGTCCATAGCTTACTGTTTCAATCGTTTCGTCTTTACGTAAGCGCATTACTTCGTAGTGTGGTGTTTCCATGTGTTGATTAGGAATGATCACTATGTCGCACTTATGTTGTTTTTCCATGCGATGAACACTACGGCGCTGTTCATTTAATAAATAAGCGGCAACAGCAACAGGCACTTGAGCATTAACTTGTGCAGTGTTGTCTTTAATTGCTTCTTCTTCAATTAAACGCAAAATAGACAGGGCAATTGATTCGTTAGAACGAATCGTACCTTGGCCACTACAACGTGGACATGGGCCTTGGCTTGCTTCACCTAATGAAGGGCGCAAACGCTGACGCGACATTTCGAGTAAACCAAAGCGTGAAATTTTACCAATTTGTACACGAGCACGATCAGGACGAACAGCATCTTTTAGGCGGTTTTCTACTTCACGCTGATGGCGTGGTGGTGTCATATCGATAAAATCGATAACAATTAAGCCACCTAAGTCACGAAGACGTAATTGACGTGCAATTTCATCTGCTGCTTCTAAGTTAGTATTAAGTGCTGTTTCTTCAATATCGCCGCCTTTTGTTGCTTTAGACGAGTTAATATCGATAGAGGTTAATGCTTCTGTAGGATCAATTACAATTGAACCACCTGAAGGCAAGCGTACTTCACGCTGGAACGCAGACTCAATTTGGCTTTCAATTTGGTAATGCGTAAATAATGGCGTATCACCTTGATAAAGCTTAACACGGCTCATAAAGTCAGGGCGAAAACGTTCAATATGCGCTTTAGCTTCTTCAAAAACACGTGGTTTATCAATTAATATTTCGCCAATATCACGACGTAAATAGTCGCGAATTGCACGAAATATTACATTGCTTTCTTGGTGTATTAAAAACGGCGCTTTAGCACTGTCGGCTGCAACACCAATTGCTTCCCAATGAACAAGTAAGGCTTTTAAATCGTAGTTTAATTCTTCAAACGATTTGCCAACACCAGCAGTACGAACAATTAAGCCCATACCTTTAGGAAGTTCTAAACGACTAAGTGACTCTTTTAGTTCAGTACGCTCATCACCTTCAATGCGACGAGATATACCGCCAGCACGAGGATTATTAGGCATTAAAACTAAGTAGCTACCGGCAACGCTGATAAAGGTAGTAAGTGCTGCGCCTTTTTGGCCACGCTCTTCTTTATCAACTTGTACTATAACTTCTTGACCTTCTTTGATCACGTCACGAATATTCGGACGGCCATGGAAAGTATACCCAGCTGGGAAGTAAGTACGGGCAATTTCTTTTAAAGGAAGGAAACCATGACGATCAGCACCGTATTCAACAAATGCTGCTTCAAGAGATGGTTCAATGCGAGTGATTTTGCCTTTATAAATATTGGCTTTTTTCTGTTCGTGACCTGGGCTTTCTATATCTAAATCATATAGGCGCTGGCCGTCAACCAGTGCTACGCGCATTTCTTCTTGCTGCGTTGCATTGATTAGCATACGTTTCATATTGTTACTCTACTAGTTTGTGTCGCTGACATGACGCTGTTTTCACGTCTGTTCAGTTATTCCTATTTTTAGAATGTGCAGCCTCACGACTGGGTCTTTAATGGAACGGCTCTGTTTTTTGCGTACGCAGTATTTTTAAATGCAGGCAAACAATAGTGTATTTATTACTATTAAATTCATAGCAGGGCTAAAACTGTCGGCTTTTCAGCTACGTTACACGTTATACCCAGAAGTTGGCCTGTCATACTAATCTTATTAAATGCCGTTCATATTTAGGCGCATAGGGCTCGTTAAGTAAGTGAGTAATACAATGTGATGTACTACTAAAATCCATTTTTGTGAGCAAAAATCGCTGCCAATGTTAATGACGACTTATTTATTAGATTTTTTTAGTTCTAAATAAGCTGCTGTACGGTACTACAATTGAGCAAGTGCTGAACGACGTTTTTACGTCGTCACTATCAGACAAATTATCTGTTCATTGCTTTTTCAATCGCATTAAAAATCAATTCATGTTCAAACTTAACTGGCAATATATTACGCGCATTGCCGCTAATTGATCGCACGTGTTGACTGGGTATGTATAAAAGCTTTGGAAAACTTAACTCGGATCTGTATGATCAATTACCCAGAATGTGCATCACGAATGTATTACTGCGTTAAAAAGCACCGTTGTTATTTGCAAATACTAAATATTTGCGCTGCTGATTATCCCACTATTATAACTGTGTTAGCAACTAAATTATTTTTCTTAAATTAGTGATTAGGCAATGTCAGAAAAAAACGACTTACAAGTAACTTATGTCACGATCAACGAAGACCATTTAGGTCAACGAATTGATAACTTTCTTATTACCCATTTAAAAGGGGTGCCTAAAAGCGCAATTTATAAACTTTTGCGTAAAGGTGAGGTGCGCGTTAATAAAAAACGCATTAAGCCGGTATATAAACTGCAGCTAGAAGATGTTCTTCGTATTGCGCCAATTAGGGTGGCAGAACGAGAAGAGTTTGTGCCTTCAAAACTTGATAAAGTAACACGCCTTGAAAATGATATTATATTTGAAGATAAATACCTGATTGTTATTAATAAACCATCGGGTATGGCGGTACATGGTGGTAGTGGCTTAAGTTATGGTCTAATTGAAGCGCTGCGAGTATTACGCCCAGAAGAGCGCAGTTTAGAGCTTGTGCATAGACTAGATCGCGATACGTCGGGGTGTTTATTAATTGCTAAGCGCCGTTCAGTACTGACTGCTTTACATGAGCAGTTACGTGAAAAAACCATGGAAAAAAACTATTGGGCGCTAGTTGATGGCCAATGGGACTCTAAAACTAAAAATGTTACCGAAGGGCTGCGTAAAAATACGCTTAAGTCTGGGGAGCGCGTAGTGCGTGTAGATAACACTGAAGGTAAACCCTCACATACCCGCTTTAAAGTGCTTGAGCGCTTTAACGAGTGCTCGTTAGTGCAGGCGTCACCGGTTACCGGGCGTACTCACCAAATACGTGTGCATACACAATGCAAAGGGCATCCCATTGCGTGTGATGATAAATATGGCGATGAAGAGTTTGATAATTCGATGCGTAAAACTGGGTTAAATCGTTTGTTTTTACATGCTCATGACTTAACTTTTTATCATCCTAAAAACGAAACAACCATGCGCGTAGAAGCACCGCTTGATAAAGCACTGGCTAATTGCTTAGTTAAATTGCGTGCTAATAAAACGTGATAGCAGTCAGTTCGCTCAAAAAGTACAAGCTGGTTATTTTTGATTGGGACGGCACAGTAATGGATTCAATAACTAAAATAGTTAATTGTATTCGCAGCAGTGCCGTTGCGTTAAATATAGAACCGCCAAGCAATGAAGCAACAAAAAGCATTATAGGTTTGTCGCTTGATAAAGCCATTGCGGTATTATTTCCGCTGCATAGAGCGCAGCACCAAGCGTTAATTAGTGGATATAAGCAGCATTACCAAACAGATACTACGGCTACACCATTATTTGCCGATGTAGAAAAAGTGCTATTAGCACTACAGCACAGTGGCATTATTTTAGCCGTGGCAACAGGTAAAGGGCGCGCAGGACTCGATCGTTTATTACATCAAAGTGAGTTAGGGCATTATTTTAGTGCAACGCGTAGTAGTGATGACGCAAGCTCTAAGCCATCGCCGGATATGTTGTTTCAATTATTAGCAGAGCTTGGCATAAGCGCCGATGAAGCGGTTATGATTGGCGATACAAAAATTGATATGGCAATGGCGCAAGCCGCGGGTATGGATAGCATAGGTGTCACTATGGGTGTACATAACGCAAAGCAACTTAGCGAGTTTAACCCGATTGCAACTGTTGATAGTTATCAGCAGTTGCAACAGTTATTGCTGCCTGAGCATTAACTAAGGGGGGTATTTGATTGCGCACTTAGCACATCAAGGCCAAACTCAGCTAATAATTGGCTGAGTTTGATCAGTGGTAAACCAATTAAACTGTTGGGATCGTCTCCAGTTAATTTTTCAAATAAACAAATCCCTAGGCCTTCACTTTTAAAACTGCCTGCGCAATTATAGGGCTGCTCAGCATCGCAATAAGCACTTATTTGCGCATCAGTGAGTGTTTTGAAAGTAACATTAAATGGTTCAATGCAGGTTTTACTCTCCCCAGATGTAAGATCGTAAACGCACAGGCCAGTTAAAAATGTTACACTATGGCCGCTAAAAAGGGATAACTGCTTTACGGCATTGTGTTTATTATGAGGTTTACCTAAAATTTGCTCATTAAATACAGCAACCTGATCTGAGCCAATCACTAAGCCTTTACTAAAGTGTTTACTAGCTGCGCGGGCTTTTAATTCACTTAAACGCTTAACTAGTTGTGCAGGGGTTTCATTGTTTAATGCTGACTCGTCAACATTCGGTGAAAATGTATCGAATGGTAGATTGAATTTTTGTAATAAAGACTGCCTAAAGGGTGAGCTTGAGGCTAATATAAGTGGGTACTTCATAGATTGTTTTCCTAACCAAAATCAGATTGAGTTAGGATAAATCAGATCTGTGAGTAAAACACGTGAAAAACCACGTAAATATGGTTTTTTACTTTGACTAACCAACTAACTATCTATATGATGCAGCCCCTATGCAAAAGGTGAAAATTCCCATCACTCTTCATCCAGGCAAAGCAGCGCAACACCGTTTAAAGTATGACGGCATTGTACCGCTTGAGAAACTAACTCGTTTACGAGAAGTTGTGCAGGAAGAAGTAGGTGAAATAGCGGTAAAAATTCATTGCAAAAACGACGACCAAGGTTTTGTTGTGATTAGAGGCAATTTGTCCACACACGTAACTGTCACTTGTCAACGTTGTAATGGTGATTTAGGGTTGGATTTGGTGCAAGATTTTGTTTATTCACCAGTTGGTGATGAAACAGAATCAGACATTTTTCCAGAAGACTACGATGAAGTAGCGCTTGATGAAAATGGTGAAATTAACGTTTTTAATTTAATTGAAGACGAATTAATTTTAGCAGTTCCATTAGTCTCTACCCACAACGAAGCTTCATGCAGTTATTCAGCAAAGCCTGCCAGCTTTGGTGTTTTAAAGGCGGAAGATGAGAAACCTAATCCATTTGATATTTTGAAACAACTTAAGAAAGATTCTTAGGAGAAGACTATGGCTGTACAAAAAAGCAAAAAGTCTCGTGCAAGACGCGGCATGCGCCGTTCACACGATGCGATTAGTGGTCCAAGCTTAACTGTAGATCAAACATCTGGTGAGACTCATCGTCGCCACCATGTGACTGCAGATGGTTACTACAAAGGCGTTCAAGTAATTTCTAAATAAGAGATTTCTTTATGCTGAATAATCTAACCATAGCGTTAGATATGATGGGGGGCGATTACGGCCCCCGTTCATCTATCCCCGCTGCCGTTAACGCGGTAAATGCTCATGCTAATTTAACGCTAATTTTATGCGGTAATGAGCAAGTCATATCAAAACAACTCGAATCACTCGATTCACTAGCACACCCTCGACTTATTATTCGCCACTGTAGCGAAGTTGTTACAAATGCATGTAAGCCCGGTGTTGCTGTACGCTCCAAAAAAGATTCATCTATGCGCGTTGCCCTTAACTTAGTTAAATCGGGCGAGGCTCAAGCATGCGTAAGTTCAGGTAATACTGGCGCGTTATTCTTTATGGCACATTACGTGTTAAAAATGCTTCCTGGTGTAAAACGTCCAGCACTTATTTCTGCGGTACCTACAGAGCGAAAAAACCCTGTTTATTTACTCGATCTGGGTGCTAACGTACATTGCGATGCGCAAACCTTATATCAATTTGGCATTATGGGGTCGGTAGTCGCAGGGCAAGCACTTGGCTGCGATAATCCCAAAGTAAGTTTATTAAATATTGGCTCTGAAGATATCAAAGGCCATGAAGATATTAAGCAAGCTGCACAATTAATGCAGCAAAGCCCTTTAATCAACTATATTGGTTACAGTGAAGGTAGCGATATATTTACCGGAAAAGCCGATGTTATTGTATGCGAAGGCTTTGTGGGTAATGTGGCGCTTAAAACCTGTGAAGGGATTGCAAAACTTATAATGAATAAGTTTACCGCCGCGCTTGAAAAGCACCTCGTATATAAATGCATGGCGTTTATGCTGAGTCCTATAATAAAAAAACTCTATAAAAGGGTGAACCCCGACCAGTATAACGGTGCAAGTCTGGTAGGATTGCGCGGTATTGTGGTTAAAAGCCATGGAAATGCCTCAGCTAAAGCATTTCAAGCAGCAATTGATGAAGCGGTAAAGGAGGTTGAACGCCAACTTCCTGACAAAATAGCCGCAATTTTTGAAAAAATACATTCTAAAGACACGGTGAACGAGTAGTAATTGAGTTGCCGTGTTTATAACATTATTTATTTGTTTAATTAAAAAGAGCAAAATATGGCACAACAAATTGCAATTCTATTTCCAGGTCAAGGCTCACAAAGTGTTGGCATGTTAACTGAGTTACTCCAAAGCTCAGACATTGTTAAAGCAACTTTTAGCGAAGCGTCAGCGGCGTTAGGATATGACCTAGCAGAACTGGTTCTTAATGGCCCAGAAGAAAAGCTAAATCAAACTCACCGCACTCAACCTGCATTATTAACAGCCAGTGTTGCTATTTACCGTGACTGGTTAGCAGCTAACCCAGATGCAGATGTTGTTATGGCTGGACACAGCTTAGGTGAGTACTCAGCATTAGTATGTAGCGAAGTAATAAGCTTGAGTGAAGCGGTAAAGCTAGTAGAAAACCGTGGTTTATATATGCAAGAAGCCGTACCTGCAGGTGTGGGTTCAATGGCTGCTATTATTGGCTTAGGCGACGATGAAACCAAAGCGGCTTGCGCCGCTGCAGCGCAGGGTGAAGTGGTTTCTCCTGTAAATTATAATTCTCCTGGGCAAGTTGTTATTGCAGGCCATAAAGCGGCTGTAGATCGCGCTTCTCAAGCGTGTAAAGATGCAGGTGCAAAACGTGCATTGCCACTTGCTGTTAGCGTACCATCGCATTGTGAGCTAATGAAGCCGGCCGCTGAAAAGCTAGCTATTGATTTAGCTGCGTTAACATTTAACGCGCCTAAATGCGCTGTTATTAATAATGTTGATGTAAAAGCTGAAACGTCAGCTGATGCAATTAAAGACGCATTAGTACGCCAGTTATACAGCCCAGTACGCTGGACTGAAACAGTACAAGCATTAGTTGCACAAGGTATAACGCAAAGCTACGAATTTGGCCCAGGCAAAGTATTAACTGGCCTTGCAAAACGAATTGATAAAGCAATGATCTGTGGTTCAGTTAACGACTGTGCCTCAATTGATGCTGCAAAATAAGAGTATAAAATATGACTAATTTATTTTCATTAGCGGGCAAAGTTGTCCTGATCACGGGCGCTAGCCGTGGTATTGGTAAAGCCATTGCAACTACTTTAGTTGCCCAAGGCGCAAAAGTAGCGGGTACGGCAACCAGTGAGTCGGGCGCTGCTAAAATTAGCGAGTATTTAGGTGAAAGCGGTAAAGGCTATGCGTTAAACGTAACTGATCCTGCATCTATTGAGGCGACATTGGCGGCGATTAAAGCTGATTTTGGCGATGTTGACGTATTGGTAAATAATGCCGGCATCACTCGCGATAATTTATTAATGCGCATGAAAGAAAGTGAGTGGGATGATATTATCGACACTAACTTAAGTTCTATATTCCGTTTATCTAAGGCAGTATTACGCCCAATGATGAAGAAAAAGAACGGTCGTATTATCAATATTGGCTCAGTAGTGGGCACTATGGGTAATGCTGGGCAAGCTAACTATGCAGCGGCTAAAGCCGGTGTTATTGGCTTTTCTAAGTCACTAGCACGCGAAGTAGCGTCGCGTGGTATTACGGTAAACGTAGTTGCGCCTGGTTTTATTCAAACCGATATGACTGATGGTCTTACGGATGAGCAAAAAGCAGCCACACTGGCAAATGTACCAGCAGGGCGTTTAGGGCAACCAGATGAAATTGCTGCTGCTGTATGTTACCTAGCGTCAGATGCGGCTGCGTATGTATCGGGTGAAACTTTGCATGTAAATGGTGCGATGTACATGGTTTAATAGCCTATGTGCAAAGAAAGTAATTAAATATAAGTAATTAAATTGCCAAAAAAGATTGAATTATTGGCAATCTTGCTTTAAACATACTTGAAATCGTGGTTAAAATAAGCGATAAAAGACGAAACGTACACTCAAGAGGTTTGACCAGACAATTATTTATGGTCAAAAGATTGAATCAGAGAATTATGCGACGTAAACTACGCCGCAATCTGAAAATAACGCATTGGCGTTTTTAATAAAGGAAAGAAGAATGAGCGATATCCAAGAACGCGTAAAGAAAATTATCATCGAACAACTAGGTGTTAAAGAAGAAGAAGTGAAGAATGAATCTTCTTTCGTAGATGACTTAGGTGCAGATTCTCTTGATACAGTTGAATTAGTAATGGCTCTTGAAGAAGAGTTTGATACTGAGATCCCTGATGAAGAAGCTGAAAAAATCACTACAGTACAATCTGCTATCGATTACGTTACAGCTCACGCTGAGTAATTAATCGCATATTAAGGGCAGCATTCGCTGCCCTTAATCTCTATATCCAAACCACTTCAAAGTATATGATTCAAAGCAAAGCTAAACATCAATCTAATTTACACTGATTTTATTGGTATTATGCGTTTTAAATCTAATTTGGGACGAGTACTTTGAAGTTGCTTGGGTATTATTATCCCCTTATAAAACACCTTATTGGAGGCAAACCGTGGCTAAACGTCGAGTTGTCGTAACTGGCTTAGGAATGTTGACGCCGCTAGGTAATGATGTGCAATCAACCTGGCAGGGCTTATTAGATGGCAAAAGTGGTATTCAAACTATCACACACTTTGATACATCAAAATTTGGTACGCATTTCGCGGGTCTAATCAATGATTTTGATGCATCGGCTTATATGCCAGCAAAAGATGCTAAAAAAATGGATTTATTTATTCAATACGGCATTGCCGCGGGGATCCAAGCATTTAAAGATTCAGGCCTTGAAGTAACTGAACAAAACGCGACGCGTATTGGCGTAGCAGTGGGTTCAGGTATTGGTGGTTTAACGCTTATTGAAGAAAACCATATAAAACTACTTAATAGTGGACCGCGTAAGTTATCCCCATTTTATGTACCTTCTACCATTATTAATATGATTTCTGGTCATTTATCAATAATGAATGGACTACGTGGCCCTAATATTTCTATTGTTACAGCCTGTACTACGGGTTTGCATAATATTGGCCATGCTGCCCGTATGATAGCGTATGGCGATGCAGATGCTATGGTGGCTGGCGGTGCTGAAAAAGCCTGTACACCAATTGGTATGGGGGGCTTTAATGCTGCTCGTGCACTTTCAACACGCAACGATGATCCACAAGCGGCTTCGCGTCCTTGGGATAAAGACCGCGATGGTTTTGTATTATCAGATGGCGCGGGTGTTGTGGTTGTTGAAGAATACGAACACGCAAAAGCACGTGGTGCAAAAATTTACGCAGAACTAGTTGGTTTTGGTATGAGTGGTGATGCATTTCATATGACTTCACCACCAGAAGATGGTGCAGGCGCAGCATTAGCGATGGAAAATGCGCTAAACGATGCGCAAGTAAATGCGGACCAAATTGGTTACATTAACGCACATGGTACATCGACTCATGCAGGCGATAAAGCAGAAACCTCGGCCGTTAAAAGTGTTTTTGGCAGTGCAGCAAAAGACGTAATGGTGAGTTCATCTAAATCTATGATGGGTCACTTATTAGGTGCTGCTGGTTCGGTTGAGTCGATTATTTCAATATTGTCGTTAACCGATCAAAAAGTTACCCCAACAATTAATCTTGATAACCCAGATGAAGGGTGCGATTTAGACTATGTACCGCACACTGCCCGAGATGCAAAATTAGAGTTTGCACTATGTAACTCGTTTGGCTTTGGTGGTACTAATGGCTCGTTACTGTTTAAAAAGGTATAATCTTTTTAAACAACAGACCAGACTATAAGAGCTCAGTTGTTTAACTGGGCTTTTTTTATATGCAAAAAACACAAAAAAACACACAAACTATTATTACAACAGTTAAAAACAGCACTATAAGCGCGTACGATCGTGGCTTAAATTATGGTGATGGCTTTTTTACAACTGCAAAAGTAGTAAATGGGCAAGTAGAGCATTGGTCACATCATAAAGCACGTTTAATTGAATGTGCTGCACGACTTGGTTTTCCATTAGTAGATATTGCTGAACTTGAAGCTCACATAGCTAAAAGTATAGCGGAGCATACGTTGTGTGTGCTTAAAATTGTAATAACGCGAGGCGAAGGAGGGCGCGGTTATGGTTTGCCGCAAACCTGTAATGTAACCGTGTTATTGAGTGTTTTAGAGTATCCTCAAAATTACAGCAGACTGGCAGATGAGGGTATAAGCCTTAACATCAGCCCCATTAAACTAGCCGCACAACCCTTGCTTGCAGGGCTCAAAACACTAAACCGCCTTGAACAAGTATTAATAAAAAAAGCGCTGCAAACGCAACCTTGTGACGATGTGCTTGTACTTGATTATAACAACAATGTGATAGAAGCCTCTGCAGCAAATATTATTGCTATTAAGCAAAATAAATTATTTACCCCAAGCCTTAATGAGTGCGGGATAAAGGGGGTTTATCTACAATCATTATGTGATAAATTAGCCGTTGATTTTAAGTGCGTAAGTATTGCAGACTTGCTTGAAGCAGATGCGGTTTTTATCTGTAATAGCTTAATGGGCGTAGTGCCTATTAATCGTCTTGAGCAGCGTAGCTTTGATATTGTGCATAGCCAGTTATTATTAAATAAATTATTAGCCAAGGAGGCTAAGTGTTAAAAGTTACTTTATCGGTATTATTATTAGCTATAATTACCAGTGTTTTTGGTTATCAGCAATTACAAGCAACGCTCCATAGCCCATTAAAAGTAGCGAATAACACCCAATTTGAAGTGAAAAAAGGTACTGGCTTTAATCAGTTATGTAAGCAATGGCAAGCCAATAACTGGGTAGAAAACTGCTGGCGTTACCAATTACTTGCTAAACTAGACCCAACACTCACAGATTTAAAAACGGGGCTTTACGCACTTAATAGTGATAGTGTTATTAGCAATATAAAAAAAATAAATAATGGCCAACAAGTTAGCTTTAGTTTTACAATTATTGAAGGCCAAGCGCTGCGCGAAGTATTAGCCGCTATTAAAAATGCCAATAACTTAAAAAATGATTTAAAAGAGCAGCAACTAAGTCAGCAAATACTTGGCAGTGATATGCACTTAGAAGGCTGGTTATTTCCCGAAACCTATCACTATCATAATAACGACACAATTAGCAGTGTGCTAAAACGCGCCGCCCAAAAAATGCAGCAAACCCTTGATACTGCTTGGCAGCAGCGTGCACAAAATTTACCCTATAAAACAGCGTACGAAGCACTGATAATGGCCTCCATTATTGAAAAAGAAACGGGCCTTGCCACTGAGCGGCCATTAATCGCCTCTGCATTTGTAAACAGACTAAATACTAATATGCGTCTACAAACAGATCCAACCGTAATTTACGGCATTGGGGAGAGCTTTGACGGCGATATTAAACGCAAAGACTTGCGTAACTACACGCCCTATAACACCTATCGTATTAATGGCCTGCCGCCAACACCCATTGCCATGCCATCAAAGGCAGCTATTTTAGCCGCGGTTAATCCACCCACAACTGAGTATGTTTACTTTGTTTCAAAAGGTGATGGCAGTCATCAATTTTCAACCACATTGAAGCAACACAATGCGGCAGTTAAAACGTATATATTAAACAAAAAGAACTAATTTTTTATGAAACCTAAATTTATAGTAATCGAAGGGTTAGAAGGGGCCGGTAAATCTACCGCTATTGCTTTGTGCCAGTCGTTTTTAAACAGCAAAAAAATTGATTTTATTAATGTGCGTGAACCCGGTGGTACGCCGCTTGCTGAGTCGTTACGTACATTAGTAAAAGCACAACATGACGAAGAAATAGCGTTCGAAACTGAGTTATTAATTATGTACGCTGCACGCTCGCAGCTAATGCATAATGTTATTAACCCAGCACTTGAGCAAGGGCAATGGGTACTTGCCGATCGTCATGACTTGTCATCGCAGGCGTATCAGGGTGGTGGGCGTGGTATTAGTGCTAATACACTTGCATCACTTTCTTCCATGGTATTAAAAGGGCTAAAACCCGATTTAACCATTTACTTAGATATTGATCCGGTTATTGGCCTTGAACGCGCTAAAGGTCGAGGCGAATTAGACAGAATAGAACAAGAAGCGATTGAGTTTTTTCAGCGTACACGGATGCGTTACTTAGAACTTGCTAATGACGACAACTCCATTAAAACTGTTGACGCAAACCAAAGCATTGAGCACGTACATCGTGATATAACGAATGTATTACGCACATTTTTTGCAGAGCAAAAATAATATGAGACTGCCTTGGCTACACGATATAGAGCAACGCTTAACACAAAGTTTTAAAGCACAGCGCTTTCATCATGCGCAGTTGTTTAGTGGTCCTATTGGTGTTGGCAAGTTTGCTTTTGCAAACCAGTTAGCAAATGCATTGTTGTGCAACAATATAGCCGAGCAAGTTGCGGCAAAAAAAAGTGTATTATCGGCTTGTGGACAGTGTAAAAGTTGTTTATTAATAAAGGCAGGTACTCACCCTGATAAGCGCTTAACGCAAGTTGATGGGCAGAGTATTGGCGTAGACGATATACGTGGTATTAGTGATTTTATGCATCATTCGGCAGCGCAAAATGGTAATAAAGTCGCTATTATCGAAAACTGCGAAAAAATGACTACCGCTGCTGCAAATGCGTTATTAAAAACGCTAGAAGAGCCAAGTCAAAGCCGGTTTTTAATTCTCACAACCAGTCAAACTACACAATTGCCAGCCACTGTTTTAAGTCGCTGTGCAAAAACGGATGTAAAAGTAACAAACTTAGCACTTGCTCAGCAATGGTTAGAATCACTAGAAATAACTAATTACACCTGGTTGCCGCTGTTTTACAGCCAACCACTGCAAGTTAAATACTGGCAAGAGCAAAATCAGCTAAAAAATATAAATACACTTTATAAATTTGCAACTGAGTTTAAACAAAGTCATAATTTTACTGAGTTAATAGCAATAATAAATAAACAGCCTGAGCTTATTCGTATATTTACGTTGTTTTTAAGCGAGCAATTAAAACAACAGCTTATGCAAGGCATGAGCTTTGACGCTTATCAAAATGTGCAACATGCTCTAAACGAGTTTTTACAAAATAATACCAAAATACTCGGGCTAAATTTACCGCTAGCAGTATCGAGATTAGCGTCCGTACTGCGAAATAATTAAAGGACTGAGCATGCAAGAGCTATTAGTAGATATAGACGATTTAGATGAATTATATTGCTGTTATATGCCTTATTTAAAAAAAGGCGGCTTATTTGTACGCACTAATATGCGTTACGAAGTAGGGCATTCACTCGCTTTACGAGTTACCCTTCCAGATGCGTTAGAGGATGACGTTGTGACCGGGAAAGTGTCGTGGATCACACCACAAGGAGCGCAAAGCTCTAACCCGCCTGGCATAGGTATTAGTTTTTTAGATGATAAAACAAACCTAAACGCCAAGATCGAAAAACTACTGGGGACTATGTTAAACTCCGGTAATCCAACTTATACCATGTAAGTAGTACCATGATTGTAGATTCTCATTGCCATTTAGACCGCCTTGATTTTGATAAGCTCGATTTAAACCTTGACCAAGTGCTTGATAAAGCGCGTGCAAAAAAGGTTGAACACTTTTTATGTGTAAGCGTAACACTTGATCAATTCCCGAATATGCTTGATAAAATTAAGCATTATGATGATGTGTCAGCTTCGTGTGGCGTACATCCACTTGATCAAAAAGATGCGCTTAATAAGCAACAATTAATCGATTTAGCGTCGCACGATAAAGTCGTCGCCATTGGTGAAACAGGACTTGATTACTACTACGCAAAAGACACGCATGCCGTACAACAGGCAAGCTTTGTAGGTCATATAGAAGTAGCAAATCAACTACAAAAGCCATTAATTATTCATACTCGTGACGCTCGTAGCGATACCATTAATTTAATGAAACAGCATAACGCCGAAAATTGTGGTGGTGTACTACATTGTTTTACTGAAGATTGGGATATGGCTAAAAAAGCCATTGATATGGGCTTTTATATTTCGATTTCGGGCATTGTTACCTTCAAAAATGCCGTAGAGTTAAAAGAAGTGGTAAAACAAATACCGCTCGATCGCTTGTTAATAGAAACCGACTCTCCATATTTAGCACCAGTACCGTATCGCGGAAAAACTAATCAGCCAGCATATGTAGAAGATGTGGCTTATTACATTAGTGAATTAAAGGGAATTAGCTTTAACGAGCTGGCAAAAGCGACTACAGAGAACTTTTACTCTTTATTTAAATTAGCAGCCAAAGGCTAAATACATGAAAACTCACACGGCGCAACTTCCTATTTTATTAATGGGGCCTATGGTGCGCCGTGCAGAGCAAACCAGTGTATGCATTCAGTTTGCTACCTCTAAGCCTGTAAACTGTCGCATTGAACTGTTAAATTATGAATGTTACAGCGATCAGCACAGCGTTTCTCTCGGCGAGCACTTATATCTGCATTTCGTCATTATAAAGCCAGTAAATCATAAGTTTCCTACTGACAGCTTATTAAGCTACGAACTTATAGTTGACGATACTCCAATTGATTTATCGCCTTGGTGCTATAGCAATCAAGCAACACCTGCATTTGTAATTCCCAATAAACTCAGTGATATTTTGCACGGATCATGTCGTAATGCACATCATCCCGCAAAAGACAGTTTAGTCTGTGCAAGTCATTGGCAAAACACTCAGCGCGGTAATAACAACCAAGGTGCACAATTGCTATTACTGAGCGGTGATCAGGTTTATGCCGATGACGTAGCAGGACCTATGTTATTAGCCATTCATCAGTTAATTGAAGCCTTAGGTATTTATAAAGAGCAACCACTTACAGTTGAGCTACCGAACGATATAAATGAGCAGCTTTATAATCGCCATTTGTTCTTACCAAAAACACCTTGGCAAAAACGCTCAAAGTTAGGTGTTAGTTACTGGCTGAAAAAAGATGAACCTCACTTTTCAAGTGTAAAAGCCCACAATCACCTTATTCACTTTGAAGAATATATAGCACTTTATTTATTAAATTTTAGTGCTGCCGCTTGGCAATGTGTAGATATACAAAGCATAACGTATGCAGGTCAAAACGAGCAAAACAAGACTATTTTTAACGCCGAAAAATCAGCACTGATTGATTATACAAAAGGATTGAGTGATGTAGAGCGGTTGTTTGCCAATGTATCTACATTAATGATATTTGACGATCATGATGTAACCGATGACTGGAACCTGACAGCTGGATGGGAGCAAGCGATTAGTCAAAACCCAGTGAGTAAACGTATTGTAAGCAATGGTTTAATTAGTTACTGGTTGTTTCAAGGGATGGGAAATGATGCACTCACTAAAACGGGCACATTAATCGCTGCGTTTAAGCACAGCTTAGCGAGTAGTAATATTTGGCAATTTAAAACATTTGATAAAACACTAACAGAATTTAGTCATTGGCATTATGAACTGACAACGGTTCCTAAAGTGGTGGTGCTCGACACTCGCACACATCGTTGGCGTAATGAGCAAAATTTTAATGAGCCCTCTGGTCTACTTGATTGGGAGCGACTTACTGATCTTGAGCAGAGCTTATTGAGCCATGATCAAGTTATTATTGTATCGCCCGCGCCAGTATTTGGCGTTAAATCGATTGAAGCTATTCAAGCGCTATTTAATATGTGCGGCCAACCGCTCACGGTAGACGTAGAGAACTGGATGGCTCACGAAGGCTCGGCAAGAAAATTGCTCGATACTTTTAGAAGAGACGATACCCCAAACGAAACGCTAATTTTATCTGGTGATGTACATTACTCCTTTTGTTTTTCGGTGCAAAAACGTTTTGGCGATCATCCTAATAGAGTGTGGCAGCTGACTGCCAGTGGTATAAAAAATGAATTTCCGCGTAAATTAATAAATATACTCGATAAACTCGATTCAATTTTATATAGCCCGAAAAGTCCGCTGAATTTCTTTACTAAACGTTGGCATATGGAGGTTGATAAACACCAAACCAAAGGCGATGGGCAAAAGTATTTAGTGAGCGATTCAGCTATTAGCTTAATAACGCTAGAGCAAGGTAATTTGGCCCGCTATCAGCTTATTCATGGCGACGGTCACTTAACAGAGTTTGATTTAGCACAGCACTAGTCGGCTTGATTACGTCTTTTTTTTATAGTTTTAGGCGCAGGTAATTTATTAGTTAAAATAGCTAAGCATAAAATAGCCATAAACAGCATTGAATTAGCGCCTGCTTGCAGCGAATAGTCGACTAAAGAATGCAGTAGCATAGTAATAATAGCTACTGCACAGCCAAATGCTACTCCTTGATAAAGTGCGGTTTTGCGTTGGCGCATGGTCGCAATACAGAGCCATAAACAATAAAGTATCAGCAAACTAAGTGCTAATGTTGCCGGTATACCTAGCTCCACAGCAAATTGTATATAATCGTTATGCGCATTATCGTAGTAGCCAGAAAAGGGCTCTGATTGATACGCAGGGAAAGCAGTGTAAAAAGTACCCCCACCTGATCCCAGCAATGGTTTATCTAATATAAGTGGTATAGAGTCGCGTACCACTTCGTCACGCGTTTCTGAGTGTATACTGGTTTCGCTAATACGCTGTTTTACTTTTTCAACGTCAAATATTGCACCAATAATAATTAAATCGATAATAAAAAAGCTAATAATAAGGTGTTTAAACGCTTTGGGCTTTTGTCTGTAAATAAATAAAGCCAATAAGCTCATAACCATTAAAGCGATAAAAAATGCCGAGTTACCCATGCGGCTGCGAGTTAATATTAAGGCAACAATAATAATAATTAATGATACGCGTAATACAATTTTAGAGCTTAATAATATACCAGCCCAGTCACGTAATGTTTGTGTGAGTGATTGTGTATTGTCGTTAGCAGAGCGTTTTAACTCACTGATCAACACACCTATGCCTAAGCATAAGCACAGCGCTAAATAGTTGGCTAAAAAGTTAGAATAAGTAAAAGTACCAATAGCACGATCGGTATGTTTATAACTAAATAATGGGCTAATAATATCGGGTGATAAGCTTAAATAACTTGCATATAAGGCCTGAAAAACCCCAGCAAAAATAACAGTGTAAACTAGTTTTTTAATTCGTAGGGAGTGGTTACAGTAAATAAAAATTAACCAGCAAAATAATAGCATAAACCAGGTTTTAATTAACATTTGCTGAGTTTGAAACGGATCAACACTTATACTAAATAGCTGTATTGTGCATACTAAAACAACAACGCCAAGAGCAATAAATATAGGCCAAGAGTATAAAGGAGGATAAAGCAGTTGTTTATTTTTAATAGCACTATTAAATAAATGCAATAAAAACGTAAAGCTAATCAGCACGCCTATAGCTAATATTGCCCATGGGCGGTAACTGCCAAGGGGTAGGGGGAGTAAAAAAATAATTAAACATATAACAAAAAATATAAAGCGATTCACAGCCATCTCAAAATATAAACGCAGCGCTAAGGCTGCATTTATATTTAATAAAGTTAGTTACCAACTTCAGATATACCAGTATCACCACCAGTACCACCCGATCCAGGAGGTGTAGGCAATACAGGTAAGCTAATAGGAGGATTAGGTTGTGCTTGGATAGGGCCTGCTGCCGTGGCTTGTGAAGCAATAGTAGCATCTATGCCTGCATTAATTGCAGCAAGTGTAATAGTGTCTGAATCTACTCCGTATGCAGAAAGTGCGGCTAATAAAGTAGCAACCATAGGGCTGTCTACACCAAAAGCAGCAATAACGGCAGTAATCATTTGATCAACCTGAGCGTTACTACAATTGCCTCGTGGCAAGGTTTTGTCTAGTTGGTTTTTTATATTGTTTTTACAAATAATTTTAATGGCGGCAACTAAGTCTTGTTGCAGTTGCTCAGGAGATACATTTATTGGTGCATTACTTAAAATCGAAATCAAGTTGTCTATCCCTGCAGACTGAACAGATTTTGATGTATTAGTTTGTGCATAAGTTTGCGGTACATAAAATACACACAGACCTACTATTAGTCCAAATAAGATAATTGATTTCATGATCGACCCTTGTTTAAAAAATAGGCTATTTACAAAATTCTAATACATTTGGATGAAAAGTAAACTTTTTATTTGTGTTTTCATCAATAATGTTGATTACTTGTGAGGCGGAGCAAATTAAATTCCCTTGAACACCATCACAACCTAAGCTTTCGAGTATGTTTAATGTTTCGGGCTTTTCAATTAAACACGCTAAGACTTTAATACCAAAGCCATGACAAATATTATTTACAGTTTGAATATAAAAGCGACTTTGCGGATTATCAATTAAATCTTGAATGTAGCTACCGTCAATTTTCACATACTCAATATCAAGACCATGTAAATACTTAAAAGAGGTTAAACTGGTGCCAAAGTGCTCTACACACACACTAATACCAACCTCTTTTATCGCATCAATATGAAGTGCAGCAACGCGTATATTACTTAGTAAGCTCAATTCATGAAGCTCAAAAATAAGATTGTTTTTGAGGCAGGGGTAGTGTTGAGAAAACGCACCTAGCCATTGTATAAACTCCGGTGAATATAATGAGGACTTACTTATATTTAATGCGAATTTATCCTCTGGATATTGCATTTTAATATTAATAAAATCACGGATTAATTTTTTATCCAGTTCTTCTGTCAAATTTAACTTTTCGGCCATAGCGAATAAGTGACTATTGTTTATTTTTTCATTGTTATAGATAAAGTGCGCAAATACCTCAAAGTAGCACTGTGTAAACTCGGTATTACTTTTTTTCACAGGCTGTACTGAAAAGCTCACTTCCCCAGAGTTAATTATGCTCTGAATTATTTTTTGCCACTCTTCAACACTAAAGACTATTTTATTATCAATGTTAGCGTCAATCGTACTTTCTCCAATAGTACATTTGGTATCTAATGACGAAAGTAAATGACTCAGTGTTAAGCTTTTTTCAACATTTATAGAAGCTAAGCGGGCATAACCATTATTATGTGAGCTGTGCTGTTTTTGGCTAAACAGGTCAATAAGGTTAGCGTGTAAATTATATAAAAAAGTAATATCGTATGGCGCAATAAAAACAAAAGTACTGCCATTTATTCGGCATAACCTATAATTATTTAGTTCAGCTAAAGAGAGTTTTAATATTTTAGCAACGTCAGTCACATACTCATCACCCCTTTGATAGCTAAGTGTTCGATTAATGTTTACTAGCGAGGGAAGTGTGACCATTGTTGCTGTCATTGGACGCTCAGAGGTAATGGAGTGGGTAACGGCGTTAAAATAGTTTTCAAAAGATTTGCGATTACCTAACCCTGTTAGTGGATCACTATACACGGCGTTTGTTAGTGCTTGGGTTTGTTTAGCTAAAGAGTCGAATGTACTTTGCAAATTAAGCACCATATTATTAATTGCTTTGGTTACTATGCGCAATTCGTGGGCTAACGGCACTTTATTATTGAGTGTAAAGCGTTTGCGAGTAACAAGCAGTGCTTGCTTCTCAACTGCTTTTAAAGGTTTGAATATTGTTTGTAAAATAAAATAAGTGATCAGCAGTGAAGCAATTAATAATATGAGCGAACTATAAAAGCTACGCTTTGTGTGTAGCCATAAAGTTAAATATGACTCTCCTAAGTGGCTGGTAACTTCAAGTGTACCAGCAATGATCCAACCCGTATTTATTTCAGATTGCATTGTAGGCGCGCTTAATTTTACAGTGTTTGTAAACCAATGAGGCACAGAATCTACATGGGTAGGGTTTTCTAATGAGAATAGCGTTTCATGTTTCGTATTAACAAAGCGTATTTTACTATAATAACCAGAATCAAATATTGCGGTTGCCATAGTTTGCCCTATTATGAGTCCATCTGTATCCAAATAAGGGGAGATAGAAAGTCCTAGGCTTGTAGCTGTGTCTTTTGCATGGCTTGCCATTTGTGTTTGTAAATAGTCTCGGGTTGTATCTACATCAATAATAATTCTTACAAAAAAAGATAAAATGGAAATACAAATTATTAGCCCGTAGATCTGTATTTTAAGACTCATACCTTGTTTAAAAGGGTGATACATTATTTTCATCTCCTGTATCAATTCCATTTACGAGTGCAAGCTCACCTTTTTCAATTCTTTTTAGCATAGTATCCCAAGCCGACACACCGCTACTATTTTTAACTTTATTACCAAGCCCTTTTGCTTTGGCTAACCATAAACCTTGGCCATTAAAGCTGTATATAGGTGTTAAATCGTGACGTTTATTTGCGGGGAGTAACTGGGTATTAAAGTTACCCAAAACAAAAGGAATTTGGTCTGCTTCAGGAAAGTATATCAGTACCATGTGGGGCTGATTAATGGTGTGTTGACGCACATACATAAACCTTATTTTTTCTTCAGGAATACCAAGCGCAATTAAAGTAAAGTATTTAGCTATAACGTAATCCTCACAATCCCCCATACCTACACCCAAACTTTCTATTGGTGTAGCCCAATAATCATTTTTATTCCAAAGCTCATTATCTGTTTTGTATTTTATATGTTCATTAAAAAAATTATTAACCAGATGTACCTGCCGCCATTCATTCTTATCAATCGATGCATCAATAAACCTAAGCCATTGCTTTATGCGATTATGTCCATCTTTACCATAATGTTGTTTTGCACGTTCAATTATTTCGCTATTACGCAAGTAATTGATTGTGTCTTGTGAGTAAACATAAAAAGATAACAAGATAACAATGCAGCACCCCAAACGCACAAGTAGTTCCTTAAAATTTAGATGCGACACTTATTATATTATTAGCATTAAAACCGAAACTAGCAATAAAGTAGGTTAAATAAGTTTTAATGAAACAATTTGTTAGCATTGACTAATTAAAAGGTGTGGTTTAATGTTTATTGAATTGCGTTGTTTTGTACTTTAAATGTACGTAATCGCGATTAGTGACCCCAACATATGCGTTAAAAGTTTTAAAGATTGCTCGTTGGATATAATAAAAATTGGCACTAAATTTTGACTTTATTAAATTGTATGGCAATTGATATAAAGTGCTATGTAGCAAATACACTACATTGTTAAGTTATACCATTGATAAACCATATATATTAATTACTTAAAGCTTAAGTAATACATGAGAGGCTCAATATTAAACACAATCTCGGTGCACATGAAAATACAATGTTTATGAGTTTTTTGAGATCTGTTTTACTAAGTAAATTAAAAGTTTAATCTTATAAGTTGATCTATTATAAGATGAATTGTTCTATTTTAAACCAAGTGAGTTTGATGGTAGCTCCAATTTTGGAGTTAGAAAAATTATTTTACGTTTAGTAAATTTAAGAGAGTCAACGGATGGGTTTATTTTTGAAACTGTTGAAAAATAAATTAAAGGTATTGATACCTGACTCTATATATATTCGATATGAATATTTAAAGCTTCACCGTAAATTTTATTCAAAAAAGAAAGTGCTTACTTTTAGCGATAGGATTTTCTCGTGGAAACTAAGTAAGAAACTAACTGATTTTTCTATTTTTGTGGATAAATATAAAGTTAGAGCATTTGTCGCTGATAAATGCGGTGAAAAATACCTTCCAACCTTACTAAAAACTTGTACCGTAGCTGAAGATTTTAATTTAACCGAAATGCCAGATAAATTTGTCATAAAACTAAATAACGGTAGTGGCTATAATCTTGTTATCAATAATAAAAATGATCATTGTAATGCTGAAATTCGCCAATTAATTACACAATGGCTTAAGTCTGATTTTTATGCAATAAGTAAAGAAAAACAGTATAAAAACGTTGAGCAGCTAGTTATTTGTGAAGAGTTTATTGAATCAACAGATGGCCTAAAAGACTATAAATTTTATTGTATAGAGGGCGCAATTGAATTTGTACAGGTAATTTCACAAAGGACAAGCAATAAGCAAACGCACAACTACTATTCAAGGTTATGGCAACCACTTCCAATCTTAAGGGCTGGATGTGATATTGGAGAAGTTGAACTCAAACCAAAAAATTTTGCAGAGGCAGTTGTAATTGTAGAAGCATTGAGTAGCTCATTTTCTTTTGTAAGAGTTGATCTCTATATTCAAGATAAAATATATTTTGGTGAATTAACGTTTACTCCTGGGAATGGGTACATTAAATTCTTGCCTGAAAAGTTTGATAGGGAGTTAGCAAGTAAAATGAAATTAGCTTTTAAAAACAATGGTTAATAAATTAAGAGAATAAGTATATTTAATAAATGGTTCACGCTTTTACTTTAAGGGAGTGAAGATGAAAATAAAAAAAATTCTCAGCCTAGAAACACTCAGAGGGTGGGCTTGTTTATTATTAGTACTTAATCACTTAATAGGTGAACCAAATATATCAGGTTTAAAGTTACCCGAAAATAACGACTTTTATTTTTTTAACTTAATGTTAGAAAATGTCAGAATGCCATTATTTGCATTTTTAGGCGGCGTTATTTTCTCTTTTAGAGGAGTGACATCAGAGCAATTTTTTTCTATGTTAAAAGGAAAGTACTTTAGACTAATCATTCCTCTAATTTTTGTAGGCCCAATTTATCTATTTATTCAGGCACATACTTTAGGAGCAAATCAAAAAATAGAAATAACCAATATTACTTATTACTTTAGCGTGATATGGGAAAGTAAATTTCATTTTTGGTTTTTACAAGCAATGTTTTTGGTGTTTTTATTTTATGGCTTATCATCATTTATAAAAACTACAACTCAAAATAAATACATATTTGCGCTATTTACGGGGATTATTTTATGCGTATTTATGCCTACAGAAATTTATTTTTTTCATTATCTGGATTTTTATTTTTATTACCTTTCTTCTCGTTAGGGTGCTTACTTAGCTCAAAAAGACACAGCGAAGAAAAGCTAAATATAAAGTTAGTTACAATATTATTAACTTTGTTTGCTGGCCTTATGTTGTATAAATTTTTACAACTACAAAGCCAGAGTAACTTTGAAAGAAACAGCCTAATGGGGCTAGTAACTGGCTTTGTTGGTTGTTCATTATTTTACTTTGCAAAAATAAAGATTATACCCCTTGTGTTTATTGGTAAATATTCATTTTCAATATACTTATACCATGTTTACTTTTTGGTTTTATCTAGAATGTTACTAGTTTATTTAGGTGTGCAATCGACAGAGCTTAATATTGTATTTGGCATGTTCTTTGGGATCTTTGGTCCGATTGCAGTTGAAATTGTATTATCAAAAAGTAATTACGCATCACGAATTTTTTTAGGGCAAAAAAGTACTGTTAAATATGCACAAAAGTCGACATAGGAAACGATGTTTGTATATGAGTACTAATTATGTGCGCATTTTTTACGTAGCAGTGATTAGTGAATTTTAATAAAGCAGTACACATTACTAATATGGTTACTACACTGAGATCTTTATAAATCTAAAACAGTCAGTCAGTTAATTTATTTAGTTATTGAATTTTAAAGTTTTGATTTATTGAAGTTATAAATATGACTCTATTATTACAAGGTAAGTTTTTTGAGCCAATCGCCAGCTATTTTAAATAAGTTTTTAGGCACAGCCGGTTTACAAATGATAAGCCGTGCTTTATCCGTTATAGCAGGCGTAATACTTGCCCGTTATTTAGGACCTGAGCAATATGGCTTATATACCTATGTTTTATCAATTATTGCCATAGTCACAATACCTGTTATAGCAGGTTTACCACAATTATTGATCCGTGAAATTGCACATGCTGAATTGGAAGGTAAATGGGGAGAATTAAAGGGGTTACTCAGGTGGTCATCGGCATTTATTATCAGTATTTCTGCGCTTGTGATGCTTACGACCATGCTTATTTTATATTTAGGCTTAATAAGTTCCCAGACTGCTAGTTTACTTTGGTTTGCAATTTTTTTGATCCCTATAAAAAGCTTTTCTGCAAAGCAAGGAGCTATTTTAAACGGTTTTAGAAAACCAATTCTAGGCTTATTTCCAGAGTTTATTTTGATGCCATTTTTAGCCATTTTAGTTTACTTATATTTAATTGTATCAAAAACTGAGTTCACCAGTTTACTGCTTATAAAAGTACAGTTAATAACATCGGCATTAACGCTGTTATTAGGCTTAGGGCTAATATTTAAAGAGCGATCGAATAACCTTAACCATGTTAAACCTACTTACTATTTTAAAAAATGGCATATTGCATTACTCCCGTTTACGCTAATGATATTTATTAGCACCATGAATGCACAGCTTGCAAACGTATTTTTAGGCTACTTTGATGATAAAGAGTCTGTCGCTTCTTTTAAGGTAGCTTTACAAGGGGTGACATTAGTTACCTTAGGGTTTGCAGCGGTAAACAATATTATAGGCCCTAAAGTTGCTAGGTTGTATAGAAGTGGCGATATACAGTCAACACAGGCTTTACTAACTAAAAGTGTAAAGTTAAGCGCCACTTTTTCAATACCAATAGCGGTTGTTTTAATTTTTTTTGGGGATTGGTTTATAAGAATACTTTTTGGAGAGCAATATCTGGCTTCCCATCCAATTCTTATTATTTTATGTATTGGCCAAATAATTAATATTTGTTTTGGCTCTGTTGGTTTAGTGCTGAATATGACAGGAAATGAAAAACGTTCATTAAAAGCATTGTTGGCTACATTATTAATAAACGTGTTGTTGTTATTTATTTTAGTGCCTATCTATCAAGCAATTGGGGCGGCTTTAGCTGTAAGCATGAGTCTAGTGCTGTGGAATATTTGGATGTCGATTGATGTATATAAAATAACAAAGTTAAAAACTTGGTTATGCTAAATTTCATTTATAAAAATTAAAAGGATTAAGCTAAATGGTTGAGTTAAGCATCATTATTCCTACTTATGGAAGAGTCACAAAAATAAGAAATGCAATACAAAGTGCACTTATAAACTCACTTTGTGAGGTAATAGTTGTTGATGATAATGGTAAAGGGTCAGAGCATCAGCTAAATACAGAGTCTATTTTAGAGGATTTAATTGTCTCTAAAAAAATAAAATACATACCATTAGAAAAAAACTCAGGAGCAGGGATTGCCAGAAACATTGGTATTAAGCAAGCCAATGGCGAGTATGTTACTTTTTTAGACGATGATGATTTTTTTATAGATGGGAAATTACTCGAAAAACTTAACTTTTTTAAACACCAACAAGAGCAGCCTGCTGTCTGTTGTAGCCATATGCAAGTAGAAGAAAATGGTAAAGGTGTTTTAGCAAACGATGATAAGTTTGTAGGCCATGACGCTAAGACCTTTTTGCTATCTGGGAGTTGTTATACTTCAATGATAATGATAAAAAAAAGTGTTTTAGAAGCCATAGGTGGGTTTTATGATACACCTTACTTACAAGATCATACCTTAATGTTAAAGGCCTTTATTCAAAATTATAGTGTGTGCGTATTTGCTGAAAATGTCTTTGTGCATACAATCCACAATGGAGCGAGTATTACCACAGGTACTCGACCAATAGCAGGCGTACAGCTCAGGTGTAAATTAGAAAAAGAGCTAAGTAATAAGGTCACGTTGTCAGCTTCAGAGCAAAACGATTTGAATTATAGGTGGAGCACAATTGACTATCATAATTACTGGCTTGAACATGGGCGCAATTTCTCTTTATTTAAATTTTTGTTCACAAAAATAGTATGGCGCTCAAGAACAAGCGAACAACTTTATGAATCATTTAAGTTACTCGTAAAGTTTGGGATGAAATATCAATATTACTCAAAGTAAAAGGAAGCTTTATTTTGATCTATCACAATAAAACTTTTCTGTTAAATAGAACAATGTTGATTCTTGTTTTTGTATCATTAGTTTCACTGCTAGCGCCTTTTTATATAGGAATTTTTGCTTTATTCACGTATTTAACAACTAAAAGATCTGAGTGGCTTTACGTTTTTTTTATTAGCTTTATTTTGCTTTTTTGCAATATGAATTTACACAAAGAAGCATGGGCATTTGGCGATTTTTTAGGAATAGGCAATGACTTAGGCTGGTATTCAACTCAATGGTTTGCATTCAATAATTATCAATATGGTTTTTTGAGTATTTTTGATGAAGATTATGCAATTTTTATTAATGATGGCTTTTTGGTACAACCGAAAATATCGGAGCCGATTTATCATGGTTATTCTTACTTCTTTTCAAAATTAACGAATGGCAATTATATATTTTATACGTATACGATTACGTTATTTATCTATTTACCAGCATGTATTGTTATTTACAAGATATTAGATTCAGCTAAATTTAGTGAGGTGTTAATTGCGTTAGCGCTGATGTTTTTTATTTTTTATTCAATGAAATTTACAAACATGTTTAACATGATACGGCATTATTGCTCAGGTTCTTTCTTAATTATTACTCTATTTTTTTTATATTTTGACAAAATACGCTTCGCCATTTTTTTTGGTGTCATCGCATCATTAACACATAATGCAGCCGTGGTTGTTTGTGCAATTTATTTTGTTGTTTATTATGTTACGGCCTCTGATGAAAGAAGTAATAGATACAAAATTTTATATGTCGTTATGGGCTCTGCGGCAATATCAATATTATACCTTTTAGTTTATTACGCCACATTTACCAATTATGAAGAATTAGATGATAGAGGTTCAGGAATACTATTTAAGCTTTTAGATGTTGCTATCGTACTGCTTTCTATATTCGCCTATATGGTTAGGCGTAAATCGACATTTGATAAGATGTGGTTTTATTATATAGGTATTATCGTATTAATTTGTTTTATGCATACAACAAACTTCTTACAGCTACGCTATTATGCCTACTTTGACTATTTTAGATGGATTGGCTTGGTATATATATTTTCTTTAATACTACGTGTTGTCAGGCTAAAGCTACTGTTTTTTTCATTATCTTTAATCGCGTTTATTTTATTTTTGTGGTACAGAATTTATATTTCTGATTTCGATTTTAACGGAATGTTCCACCATTATTTCTTTATAAAATTTTAACTTCATATTATGTAATAACTACTTATAGGGATTGTAATGAAAATTTTATTACTAACAACATGTATATGTAATGACGAAAATATCAAAGACTTAAAAAGACTAATATTATCGATAAATAGTGTAAGAAACATTCAATTTGTACACTATGTACTATTACAAAGTGCAGATGGCTACAGTGAAGAGTGTTTACTTGGGCTAGCTAGTAACTATACGCTAATCACAATTAGTCAAAGTCATATTGTGTCGTTATCAAAGGCCAGAAATAAGCTTATTAAAGAAGTGAACAGTCGGTATTCATTGAATAATTTTGATTTCGTGTCCTGCCCAGACGATGACTGTTGGTACCCAGAAGGGTTTTGGAATAGCTTTAATGAACTACAAGCACTCAGTCGATTTGAATTGTTTTATACTCAATTTTCATCAGCACCAAGTATTAGCCCCTTTACTTCTAATGAACATAATTCGTCAAACTTAATACGATACGCATCATCTAACACTACATTTTATGCATCTAAAGTATTTAATGAAGTAGGGCTGTTTGATGAAAACTTTGGCGTCGGCGCTAAAAATAATGGAGGTGAAGATTTAGACTTTGCAATAAAAGCTTCACTTATTAGTAAGGTTATATTTTTTATGAACTCTGCAGCTATTGGCCATCGTGATCCATTACCAGAATTTAGATATAAGTATTTTCAAGGCTCTTTCGCGGTATTAAATAACCACAAACTAAAAAGTACTGCTCTTTACTATCACTATTTGCGAAAGCTTATGGTTGGTATTTTTTATTATTCACAAAGAAAAATAAAGTTTGCTGACTTTAAAGTAATAAAATAGGAGCTTAAAGCGATGGACCCTATCTTAAAGTCATTAACTTTAGTCAATGAGGTATCTTTAGCCAGTATTTTAGAGCGTATCACAAATACGGATAAAGCAATTTCGATCGGTTTTTTAAATCAGTATGCATATAACTTAATAAGTAGTAGTGATGCTATAAAAGCTAACTTTTTCGATTTAGATTATTTATTCAGAGACGGTAAAGGGGTTGAATTAGCGTGCTTGTACAACAATATTGACCCTCAATCTAACTTAAATGGTACAGACTTTATTCCGCGATTAATCTCGCAATTATATTTATCTAACAAGGAAATGACCCTTTTTGCGTACGGTACTCAGCAACCTTGGTTAGATATAGGTGCAACCTCGCTTTTTAACACCTCCCAATATTATAGTTTAAATGGGTTTAAAGATGTCGACTGTTATCTTGAGCACAATTTACAGTATCAAACTGAGAGTCTTAACGTAGTCGTTCTTGCTATGGGTATGCCTAAGCAAGAGCTGATAGCTACACAACTAAAACTACAGAGCAAAAATAAAATGATAATAATATGTGGTGGTGCAATATTGGATTTTCAAGCGGGTAGGGTAAAGCGCGCACCGACGATATTTAGAAAGCTTGGTTTTGAGTGGCTATACAGATTTGCTCTAGAGCCTAAAAGGTTATTTTCTCGTTATGTTGTCGGGATCCCATTGTTTTTTTTAAATGTATATCGCTCCAGTACTAAAAGAGTTTTGTAATTAAAGGGAGTGGTAAAAGTTAATTTCTATTAGCGTGAAGCTAACGCTTAAATCAAAGATATAATAACAATTTGATGGCTATTTTTGACGTGAGATCTACATTATTGCGATAAATTGTACTAACCTTAATAAAAGCAATGTAATTAATAATAATTTTAGTATGTTAGGTAAAATGTTTTTAAGGGAGGGTGATTCTAATGAATTATAAAAGTTATTGTCATTTAAGTCAGGATATAAAAGAACACTTGCCTAAAATACAGAGTTTAAACTTTGATTTAATTGTAGGCCTTCCAAGAAGTGGTTTAACACCAGCTAATATGCTGGCATTGTATTTGAATATTCATTGTACGGATTTGATTTCTTTAATTAATAATTCAGAGCTCAAAACAGGAAGTACACGAAAAAGTAAAAATCAATATTTAAAATACCCACAAAACGCACAAAAAATATTATTAGTGGATGACAGTATTGCAAAAGGTGACTCGATTAAAGCTGATATGGCTTTAATTCCCACATATTTACACAGTAAAATTACGACATGTGCAATTTACTCATCACTAAAACAAAGAAATGATGTTGATTTTTTTCTAGAGTACCTACCATCACCAAGGGTGTTTGAATGGAACATTTTTCATCATCCAATTTTAACGACTGCTTGTTTAGATATAGATGGTGTTTTGTGTATTGACCCTACTGAAGAGCAAACTAATGATGCCGAAAAGTACATTGAGTTTATTTTAAATGCACAGCCATTATTTATACCCTCTAGAAAAGTTTATGCGCTTGTTACCAGCCGGTCAGAAAAGTATCGAGAACAGACTGAGATATGGTTAAAAAAGTATAAAGTAGAATACGAGTATTTAATTATGCAAGATTTACCTGGTAAAGAAGGAGGACAAAAGCAAATTAGTCATGCAAAGCATAAAGCTTTATTTTATCAAAAAAGTAGTGCAGAGCTTTTTATTGAAAGCGACTATAAGCAAAGTATTGAAATTAATCATATCACTAAAAAACCAGTTTTTTGTGCAGCTAGTAACCAAATAATTAACAACGGCTTTTATAATCTAAAGCATGAAGCAGTTACAAGCTTAAAAGAACGGTTGGCTTCGTTTATACCTCGTGGCATAAAAAATCAGATTAAAAAATTATATTAACTTTATTTACAAAGACTTATCTTGTTCTTTAGATAAATAGAGCCTAGCTTATATTATTGTTAATTTGCAAGTGTGTAGGGCTCCCATCAACTCAAAATATAAAAGCTAAGTTTTCAGTATTCACCGTATTTAGGCTTGATATTGTTTGCGCTTAAGCTCTTCAGTACTTAGCGTTTTTTGTTTATTAACTAACGCCAAACGTTTGTGTAAGCCTTACTGGTTAGTCATTGCCACCGTGTGTAGTATAACATTCCCCCAGGCTACCTTAAACCCACCAAATAATAGACGCACTATGCTTATTTAAAACTTAGAAGCAAACACTTATAACGTGTTTTCGGTTGTGTTATTAATTATTATCTAAACCAGTTAGCGGTCTGCTCTCTTACTTTTTGTACAGCCTATTATTTTTCTAAAGGATTACACTAGGGTAAAAATGTACTATTTCACAGGGTTTGGTTGATAGTAGTTTTTATATAGTCGCAGTTTAAACCTAAACACTGATAAGCAGGCTGTATAAAGCGATCTTTTATGTTTGTTTTTGTTTTATGTTTGTTTATTTTGTGTTTGTTTTTTTAAGTTGTTTATTTTATTGGCTATAAATAAAACTATTAAAACCTTCAAGTAAACAGTAATTAAGCCCCAAGGTAATAGGTTGCTATTATGTTGTTAGTAAATGAATGTAGTTGCTAAAACTAAGTAGATGATAATTAAAAATAGCTGTAGGGCAAATTACACATCAAGAACAGAGCCAAAAATGTGCAAAATTTATTGTAATATTATGCTATTAGCTTTTATTCATCGGCATAGTTTTTACTGAGAGAGTAAGTTACGTATACCCTACTCATAATATTAACCAGATGGATTCATGCATTGTTTATTTAAATATCTAAGCATGATTACATAAAAAAGGGCTGTTGTTTAGATGGGGAGTTGTAGTTTAGATACATTTATATTTTAAGAAATATGTTTAATAAAATAGCTTTAACCTTTTGTATATTAGTAAACCCGCCTGTATGTTAATTGTGCAATTTGAGATGTTAATTTAGTATTAATTCCATAGTCTAGTGATGCTTCTTCTTACCTGAGACCAATTAATAGGAATTAATAGTTATGAGCTCTTCAAGGACATTTAAGTTATCAGGTTCGTCAGATGCCTGCTTTTATAGACTCTTCGATATTTTTGCATTGTTTTTTGCTTTTCAATGCTCCGCCTTATTTTATAACTTTAATCTAAGCTCTTTTTATATGGTATCAGTGCTAAGTGTTGCATTAATTTACTTATATTGCGCTGAAATATTTTCCACTTATAGATCGTGGCGAGCAGGGAAGTTTAGGGTAATGATGTTGTGTGTTTGGGGCGCTTTATTAGTTTCATTCGCTTGTTTGTTTTTTATATCATTTATTTTTAAGTTTTCAGAATCCTTATCTCGGATTGGCATTAGCTTGTGGTTTTTATTAAGCATGCTTTATTTATATTTATGGCGCTTAGCTGTGTACTTGTATAGGCGAAATCGTCGTAAATTTGGTTCATATTTACGCAATGTAGCCATCATTGGTGCTACAGAAACCGCTGCTTACTTATATGATGAAATTGAGAAGAATGATGAGTTAGGCTTTAAGTTTTTAGGGTTTTTTGATGATAGAAACCCAGAGCGTTTATTTAGTAAATTAGCCTCTCATGATGTTGCAGGCAACATACAAAAAGCTGTGGATTTAGCAAGAGAGGGCAGAGTTGATGTGTTATATATTGCTCTTCCCATGAAAGCAGAAAAACGTATTGCAGACATTTTATTGCAGCTGGGTGATACCACAGTTGATGTGCATATAATACCTGACTTTTTGCTTTCTAATCTTATACATGCGCGTATTGAACATGTTGGCGAAGTTGATACTTTGAGTGTGTTTGAGTCGCCATGCATTGGTGCTCATGAGTTTATTAAGCGTACAGAGGATATTGTGTTTTCAATGATTATATTGTTATTGATTTCGCCATTACTATTAGTTATTGCCGCGGCAGTGAAATTAACATCAGCTGGTCCTGTAATATTTAAGCAAGATCGTTATGGACTTGATGGACGAAAAATAAAAGTTTGGAAATTCCGTTCAATGACAGTCACAGAAAACAGCAAAGTGGTAACTCAAGCTACAAAAAATGATGTGAGGATAACAAAGTTAGGCCGATTTTTGCGACGTACGAGTCTTGATGAACTTCCTCAGTTTTTAAATGTACTTGAAGGTGACATGTCCATTGTTGGCCCAAGACCTCATGCGGTTGCGCACAACGAAGAGTATAGAAAAAAAGTAGAGTTTTATATGTTTAGGCACAAAGCCAAACCAGGCATTACAGGGTGGGCGCAAGTTAACGGCTGGCGTGGTGAAACAGATACGTTAATAAAAATGGCGAAACGTGTAGAGTATGACCTACACTATATTAAGAACTGGTCATTACTATTTGATATAAAAATAATAATCATAACAATATTTAAAGGATTTAAGAATGAAAATGCCTACTAATACAATTGCCCCTTGCCTACTCGTTGTTTGTATTGGGGGCAGTCCTTATGCAACGGCTAACCTAAAACCAGGTAGTATTATTACAAAAGATGGTGCCGAAATAACGCCTACACTACAAACAGGAGTGAGTACTAATAATAACTTTTTTAGAACACCAATTAATGAGGAGTCGCGGTTAATATGGAATATATCACCTAACATTTCGGCTGTAATTGAAGATGGCCCAGACAATTATAAGCTTAATGTTGGAACAATAACGTCCTTTCATAATAAAGATACCACAGATAACTTCACTCAAGTGACCACAGCAGCGAGCGTTCATAAAGAGTTTACCCAACAGCATAGACTCGATATTAAAGGTGATGCAGATTGGTTATATGAACCCAGAGGAAGTGGTTTAACCGAAGGTTTGGGGGATATTGTTAATGAATTAGTAAAGTACCAACAGCAAAATGTAACAACGCGTTATGAATATGGCGCAAAAAGCTCTAAAGCTCAAGTTGCGCTTATTGCTGGTTTTTTCAATAAAAAATACCAAAATTTTAGACCTGTATCTCAATATCGCGATTATGATAAAACTTTAGTGGGAATAACCGGTTACTACAATACGCTTGCAGCAACGCGCACTTTTTTGGAGCTAACACAAGAAAAGTACCGCTATGATGTTTTGCAAGCCAATGGTATTTCACGAGATTCAGATGACAGAAAAATATTACTGGGAATAGAGTGGGAGGCAACGGCGGTAACATCCGGTACCTTCAAAGTCGGTTATCAAGACAAAGATTTTTTTTCTGACCTACGTGAAGATTTTACCGGTTTAAGCTGGGAAGCCGCAGTACTTTGGCAACCACTTACTTATTCATCGTTACAATTTTTAACTAGCCGCTCAGCTAAAGATCCCTTAGTAGCAGGTGATTATATTAAAGAGAGTGTTTATAACATTACCTGGGATCACAATTGGAGTAATTACTTTAGTTCGTTGGCAAGTTTAAATTATGCAGATGAGCAATACACTGGGGATGTTGGCAGACAAGATAAAACAACAGCGGCTCGACTAGGTTTAAACTATTTGGTTAGTAACTTTGGGATGGTATCTAGTTACGTTGATTTTATAGATAAAAACTCTAATCAAAATACGATTGAATATGATCGTGTCATTGTCGGGATTAATTTTACCTTTGTTTTAAAGGCTAATCGATGAAATTTTGGATGCTTGTTTGCCTGGCTTTTTTATTAAGTTTTAATAGTTTTGGCCAAAATGCGCAAAACTATACTTTAGGGCCAGGTGACAAAATTGAAATAAAAGTTTTTGGCCAACCAGATTTAGATGTGACGGCGTTATTAGGTAACAGTGGCAAAGTTAATTACCCTTTTTTGGGAAAAGTTAAACTCGCTGGCCTAAATACATCACAGGTTGAACAAATAATAATAAGAGGGCTACAGCCTGACTATTTAGTTAACCCCAATGTGTATGCGCAAGTTACACAATATCGACCTTTTTATATTCATGGTGAGGTAAATAACCCAGGTGCATACCCTTATCAGCCGGCAATGACAGTAAATCAAGCGATTGCACTTGGCGGTGGATTAACAGAGCGAGCATCGATAGATAAAATATATATTTTTAAAGAACAAACCAAAGAGCAACAAATTAGAGGCAGTTTAAACAGTCAAATTGCAGCGGGCGACACCATTAAAATAGAACAGCGCTTGTTTTAAGCCGTTAAAGGCAGTGATGAATGAATCAAAAATCAGAAAAATTAAATAATAATGATGATGTAATTGAGTTGGGCATTAACTTTAATGTTATTAAGCAAGCAAAGTGGCGAATTTTGAGCTTTGCGATAGTTATTACATTATTAGCGATAATGATTACGTTAACTTTAATACCTAAATATAAAGCAAGTGCAACGTTATTAATTGAAGCTGAGCAGGCTAAAGCGGTTAGTTTTGAAGAAATATATGGTTTAGACTCAAACCAAAAAGAATATTATTTAACTCAATTTGAGGTAATAAAATCAGACAGTATTGCACGTGAAGTTATTACGAAACTAGATCTGCAGTCACACACTGACTTTATTCCAAAACCTTCAATATTTAATGAAGTTAATATACTAATTAAAGAGTTGCTGCCTTTTTTAAATAAAAAAGAAGTTGCTGCGCTCTCGTATGAAGATCAAGTTGAGCAACAAATGCAAGATTTGCTTAGTATATTTAATAAAGCATTAATAGTTTCACCAATTCGTAAAACGCAATTAGTTAGGGTGAGTTTTGAGTCGAGTGATTCTAAACTTGCAGCCTTAGTAGCAAATACGGTAGGTGAGGTATACATAGACAGCCAAATGCGCGCCAAAATGGGGATAACGCAACAGGCAACAAGCTGGTTAAACACACGCTTGTCACAGTTACGGATCCAATTAGATGATTCAGAGGTTCGACTGCAGGCGTACCGAGAGGCGCAGCAATTAGTTGATATAGAAGGTATTGCGGGGCTAGTGACACAAGAGCTAGAGCAAATGTCTCAGCAGTTAGTTGATGCTCGAGCCGCAAGAAATAATTTAAAGAGTATAAACAGAGTAATCAAGGAGTACGGAAATAATAATATAGAATTTTTAGGTAGTATGCCGGAAATAACATCACATAAAGTAGTACAAGATGTAAAGCGCGAGTTAGTACTTGTTGAGCGAAAAGTGAGTGACTTGGGCGAAGTATATGGCAATAAGCACCCAAAAATGATTTCTGCTAAAGCTGAACTTGCAACTGTAAAAGCTAATTTAAATAAGCAAATTAAAGGCCTAGTTACAGGTATCGAAAAAGAGTTAAACAGAACAACTCGAACCGTTAATACATTAGAAGCGGATTTGAAAAAAATCCGAGATGATTATCAATATATTACACGCAAAGAAACGCAGTATAATCAGTTAAAACGTGAAGTTGAAACTAACCGAAATATATTTAATACATTTTTATCTCGCTCTAAAGAAACCGAAGTAACCAGCGACTTCACCTCAGCAGCAGCTCGCTTTACCGATAGAGCATACACACCTAAATATCCCAGTAAGCCCAATAAAAAGCTTATTGTAATAATTACATTTATAGCTAGCTTTGCCTTTGCAGTAGTGATGAGCTTTATATTTGATGCATTAAACGATACGGTAAAAACAAAAAATGACGTTGAAAGTAAACTAGCGCAACGCATGCTAGGTTTATTACCCAAAGTTAAAATATCGAGAAAGAATCCGTTTCCGATATACGCATATTTAGAGGATAAATACCGTCGCTTTGCAGAATCTGTGCGTACATTTAGAACAAGCTTATTGCTTACTCAGTTAGACCGAAATCATCAAATAATAGCAGTTACATCAAGCGTCCCAGGTGAAGGGAAAACCACCACATCAGCTAACTTAGCCTTATCGCTTGCGCAAATGGGGAGCGTTTTACTGATTGATGCTGATTTACGTAAACCCAGCTTAGCAAAACGGTTTGATATACCTGTATTTCACCCGGGCTTAAGTAATTTAATTACTGGTACAGAGCAGTTTTCTGAGTGCGTTCATTTAGATGAGCGCTCTGGTGTTGCTATTATGCCAAGTGGGCAAATACCATCAAATCCGTTAGAGTTACTCTCTAGCGCCCGGTTTGATGAGTTATTAAAGGTTTTAAAAACCAAGTACGATCACATCATTATTGACACTCCCCCAACACAAGCGGTTAGTGACGCATTAGTAATTGCACAAAGTGTTGATTCGGTAGTGTATGTAGTGAGAGCAGACGTAACAAGGGTAAAACCGATTAAAGCTGGGTTAGAGCGTTTGTTTGAGGTAAAAGCACATGTGGCAGGCGTTATACTTAACCAAGTAGATATGAGCAAAACTAAAGATGAGCATAGCTACGGATACTATGATTATTATGATTACTCACAACCGCCAGAAAAACCTCAACCTAATGGCTAAATTATGATTGATATTCATTCGCATATTTTACCCGGTATTGACGATGGCGCTAAAAATTTAAATGAATCTTTAGCATTATTAAAGCTAGCGCAAAGTGATGGAATAACACATATGGTGATTACTCCGCATATTCATATAGGGCGATTTGATAACTCCGCGGTACAACTTCGCAGAGACTTAGCTGATTTAAAAGAGCATGCAAAACAGGCTCAAATTACTATAAAACTAGCAGTAGCGGCAGAAGTACGCCTTGATATAGAGTTAATGGCACTGGTAAAGGCAAATAAATTGCCCTTCATTGGGAATTTAGCCGGAGCAAATTACTTATTGTTAGAGCTACCACATTCTCATGTACCACCAGGCTACGATAAGTTTATTGGCTGGTTAACAAAACAAAATATTAAAGTGATTATACCTCACCCTGAACGTAACCGTGATATTCAGGCTAATCCTTTTTATATAGAACATTTAAAGCAGTTAGGTTGTGAGTTTCAATTAACCGCTTCAAGTATTGAAGGGGGGTGGGGGGATAAAGCAAAACAAATTAGCAATGACATGCTTAAAGGTAATTTAGTTAATTATGTTGCCTCTGATGCGCATTCGGTAAAACGTAGGCCGCCAATACTTAGTAAAGCAAAACACATTGTGAGTAATTTAGTAGGGGAGGATAAAGCACATATGTTATTTGTAACTAACCCTTGGCGCTTAACTGAGTCACTATTTTGTGATTAGTTTTAAATTAAATAGGTTAATCCCTATTATTGTTTTAGCGCTTATAACCTTGTTTATTGCCTATTACAGTATAAAAAGCATACGCGCCAATGCTTGGTATTTTAATGCTAGAAATACGCTGGAACAGCTGTCCTCTCCAATTAAGCGCTCAGAATTAAAGCAGGCCGAAAAAGCTATTACTTTAGCGGCTAAATTTGAGCCAAGCCATCCTCATTATTGGCACTTGAATGCGTATATAAAAATATTATCAGTAAGTATTTTAAATCAGCCGACTGTAATTAATGCTCCTACACATCAGCTGGCTTATAAACAAGCCGAACAAGCGCTTTTAAAGTCTATTGAATTAAGGCAAACATGGGCAGAAACTTGGATAGCATTGGCGCAAGTGGTGAGTTATCAAGATGGGCCCACAGAGCAGGTTTATGATTATATTCAACAAGCAAAAAAAGTAGGACCTTATAAGCTTGATGTACATTTAGGTATTATTCAAATAGCGTTGATTCATTGGTCGCAACTAACTCCACAATACAAAGCTTTATATGTTAACGAATTGAAGTTAGCAGTTAAATATGGCTATAAATTCAATCAAGTATTTGATATTGCAAAACAAAGTAATAGCTTACCCATATTGTGTTTATCGTTACAATTTGGTGGCGATTTCGATTCTGTTCGCAAAAGTTATATATTTAAAAAACATTGTGATAGTGGCAAATAAAAATGCCCAGAGTTATAAAAACTCTGGGCTATAAAATGGCCCTTAGTTGAGCCTTACGTTAACTGAAGACGCTTTCTTGATTATAGGGAGAAGAAGAAAGTACATATAAGTATAGCTAAAATCATTAAAACCGCACATTTATTATCCGAATTTAAGTACTTTTAACAACCCAATTATATTCAAAAATGTATACATGTTTTAATACTCACATTTTACATTAAACGCTGTTTAATTGCTTTGTGCCCATGTTATTAGCTGCGTATTTTGTACTAGATCGCGTGGGAGTGAGTTTTTAACTTTATTTTTTTGCCATTTACCTAAGCCAATAGGGCAGCCACATAAAGTTAAAATAACCTCTCCTGTATTTTGGCTTACATCAGCTAAGCGAATATCCTTACCCTGAAAGTAGTCGTTAGCTTGAGTGTCGGTTAAAGGCAACACATTACTTTTACACTGCTTACCAAATGCGGTTGCAAACTCGTGGGCTAAACGCACGCCATTATTATGAATGGCACCAAGTTGAATGCCTAAACGGGCGTATTTAATTTTGTTTTGCACAGCTTCAAACTCCTGCGGAAATAACCACAGCTCTTTATCGCGCTGCATTAATATGCCCGGTAAGGTATTTAAACCAAATTGTTGCTTAAGTGTTTGCATAAAAACAGCACTTTTTTTGCTCTCAAATTGCTGAAACGGAAAAGCACCTTTTTTGACTTTTAGATTAGGGTTGTCACTACTTGCTTGTTTTTTGAATTTGGCAATAAAAAAGCCTTCACTGTCGAAAGTTTGCGGCCACACATGTAAATACCCCTCTGGCGTAGTTGCTTTACTTGCGCCAGGAAATAGATCACTTAAAGACTCGGGTATTATACAGTCGCCAAATTCACTGAGTAAAAAGTCGCACACGTGTTGGTTTTCAAGTGGAGTAAGCGTACAGGTTGAATACACTAAGGTTCCACCGGGCTTTAAGGCGTAAAATGCACTTTTAATTAGATCTTTTTGTACTTGGGCAATTTCAATATTAGAGTCGATTGACCAATTTTTTAGTGCATCTGCATCTTTTCGTACTGTGCCTTCGCCAGAGCAGGGGGCATCGAGTAAAATGCTATCAAAGCACTCAAACATATAATTACCAAAAATCACCCCATCAAAATGCGATAACGCACAGTTACCTACTCCCATGCGTTTTAAAGTAGCGCTAAGTACTTTTAAGCGTGATGACGAAAGCTCATTTGCAACCAACACCCCTTGGTTATTCATTAGTGCAGCAAGCTGCGAAGTTTTAGAACCAGGTGCAGATGCCATATCAAGAACGTAATTAGTGTGCTCTATACTTTGTTTTAGTGCTATGGGGGGCAGCATGGAGCTTGCTTCTTGAACATACATAGCACCGCTAAGGTGAAGATCGGTATTGCCAAGTGCTAGGTTTTGCTCTTCTGCGGCAGGGCGCTCTAACCAAAAACCTTCCTCGCACCATGGAATAGGAGTGAGTAGCCAATTTTTTTGCTTAGCGTATTGCTTAAACTCAGTAACAGATATTTTTAAGGTATTAACACGAATAGATTTTCGTAGTGGCCGCCGGCAAGCATTAATAAAGTCGTCTATATCTAGGTGTGCAGGTAAATAGGTTTTTACATCATCGATAAAGTGCTCGGGGATAAAGGTATTTGCGTCCACGGTTTGGCCAGTCGTTATATTAAAGACAAATAATAACATTTCTTAAAGTGTGTTTCAGTGCTTAACAGGTAAAAAGTTAGTTTTTATTGGTGTCGACACTTAGCAGTGGTTTATCACTTTAGAGCAGATAATTATTATACTTTAGGCTAATGATGTCGACAATAAGTGTGTTTTTTAAGTTTTACATACTGTTTTAGGGTTGACACTTAGTGGTAGTGAGTTCATAGTGGCTTTATAAATTGTCGACAATCTAATAGTAACCTATGACGCAAAGCCTGTTAAATGAAACACCTATTACAACCGCATCAGATCAAGTGTTTGTAAATATGCGCCGAGAAATAGTAGAGGGCAGCATAGCACAAGGCAGTAAAATATCTGAGCCAGAACTGGCAAAGCGTTATGGAGTGAGCCGTGCAACGCTGCGTGAAGCGTTAAATCGTTTAGAAAGCTGTTACTTAGTTGAGCGTAAAGCCAACATAGGTTGCCGAGTTGTATCGTTAACAGCAGATCGCTTGATAGAAGTTTATCAAGTGCGCAGTGCCTTAGAGGGCTTGGCGTGTCGTCTTGCTGCCGACAATATGGCAGCCGATGAAGTCCAAGGTTTAAAGCAATTACTTAATCAGCATTTAAAAACGCAACGAGTAAAAGAAGGCGAGTCGTACTATCAAGAAGCGGGTGATTTAGATTTTCATTACCGCATTATTAAAGGCAGTAAAAATGCCCACTTGATTCATTTGCTATGCCACGACCTTTATCAATTAATAAGAATGTACCGCGTACAAATGGGTATGGTTGGTCCGCGTGTATCAAAAGCATTTGATGAGCACTTAGCAATTATTAATGCGATTGAAAACCACGATGGAGAATTAGCCGAAATGTTGATGAAGCGCCACATAAGTGCTTCACAAGCCAATATTCAAACTAAATTTGATTTACTTGCAGCGCAAACTAAAGCCAGTTAAATAAATCGTTTTAGTATTTAAAATATCAAAACTGCCCCAGAGCAGCCACCGTTCAAAGTTAGGAGAAACGAATGTCAGCAGGATCAAAGTTTAAACAGGCTATTGCCAATAATCACCCATTACAAATAGTGGGTACTATTAATGCGTACACAGCAATGATGGCTGAAAAAATGGGTCATCAGGCAATTTACTTATCGGGTGCTGGTGTTGCCAATGCTTCTTTTGGTATGCCTGATTTAGGTATGACTAGCCTTGATAACGTGCTTGAAGATATTCGCCGTATTACCGGTGCAAGCGACTTACCTTTATTAGTAGATGCTGATACAGGTTGGGGTGGTGCGTTTAATATAGCCCGTACAGTAAAAGAAATGACTAAAGCAGGTGCTGCCGGTTTTCATATTGAAGACCAAGTAGCGCAAAAGCGTTGTGGCCACCGCCCAAATAAAGAAATAGTTAGCCAAGGTGAAATGGTTGACCGTATTAAAGCTGCTGTAGATGCAAAAACCGATAGTGACTTTTACATTATGGCACGTACCGATGCGTTTCAAAAAGAAGGTTTAAATGCCGCTATTGAGCGCGCAGCAGCGTGTGTTGAAGCCGGTGCAGACGCCATTTTTGCAGAAGCCGTGCACGACCTTGCCGACTACCAAGCATTTACAAAAGCGATTAACGTTCCTGTATTGGCTAACATTACTGAGTTTGGTCAAACGCCTATTTATACTAAAGAGCAGTTAGGCGATGTAGGCGTTGAAATGGTGCTTTACCCATTAAGCGCATTTAGAGCGATGAACAAAGCAGCCTATAATGTATACAGCTCAATTTTAAATGAAGGTTCGCAACAAAGCCAAATTGAAAATATGCAAACCCGTGCTGAGCTGTATGATTTTTTAGATTATCACACCTATGAAAATACCCTAGATAACCTTTTTTCATCAACTAAATAATAATAACAATTTAAGGAGATAAATTATGAGTACTAAAGTATTAGCGGGTGCAGGTTTACGCGGACAAGTAGCAGGTCAAACTGCATTATGTACAGTAGGCCAAACAGGTTCAGGTTTAACTTATTGTGGTTACGATATTAGCGAGCTTGCTGAAAAAGCGCAGTTTGAAGAAGTATCGTTTTTATTATCTCGTGGCGAATTACCAACAACTGGTGAGCTTGCAGAATACAAAGCTAAACTAAAAAGCTTACGCGGCTTACCACAAGCGCTTAAAACAGTGCTTGAGAACATTCCAAAAGACGCACACCCAATGGATGTGATGCGCACAGGTTGCTCTATGCTGGGTAACCTTGAAATGGAAAATGATTTTAGCGAAGCCAATGATGCAATTGACCGCATGGTTGCAGTATTTCCAAGTATTATTTGTTACTGGTATCGCTTTACGCATGATGGCGTACGCATTGAAACGCAAACAGATGACGACTCAGTTGGCGCGCATTTTTTAACCTTATTACACGATAAAGCCCCGTCTGAGCTATTTGCTCAAGTAATGAATGTGTCACTAATTTTATACGCAGAGCATGAATTTAATGCCTCAACCTTTACTGGTCGTGTGTGTGCATCAACGCTATCTGATATTCATTCATGTGTAACCGGTGCCATAGGTACGTTACGTGGGCCATTACATGGTGGTGCTAACGAAGCGGCAATGGATATGATTGAAAACTTCACCAGCGCAGATCAAGCAGAGCAAGAAGTGATGGGCATGCTTGAGCGTAAAGATAAAATTATGGGCTTTGGCCACGCTATTTATCGCGAATCAGATCCACGTAACGTAATTATTAAAAAGTGGTCTGAAAAGCTCGCAGCAGAAGTAGGTGATGATGTACTTTACCCTGTGTCTGTTCGTTGTGAAGAAGTAATGTGGCGCGAGAAAAAGTTATTTTGTAATGCTGATTTCTTCCACGCATCGGCGTATCACTTTATGGATATTCCGACCAAATTATTTACGCCAATATTTGTAATGAGCCGCGTAACAGGTTGGACAGCACACGTTAAAGAGCAACGTGCAAATAACCGTATTATTCGTCCAAGTGCTGATTACACTGGGCCAGATGCACGTAGCTACACACCTATCGAATCACGTTAAAATTATTTGGTGGGCACGTAAAGTGCTCACCTTTTTTATTTGCTGCACACTATTTTAAGGCTCATCACTTTTCACTCTCTCCTTAAATAAGCTAGTAGTGCACAACCACCGTCACCAAATTAGCGAATATTTTAATGACTATAATAAATAATACTGAATATCGAAAACCCTTACCCAATTCAAACGTTGATTATTTTGATGCTCAAGCAGCTGTTGATGCAATTAAACCAGGTGCATATGCAACACTGCCTTATACATCACGTGTATTTGCCGAAAACTTAGTGCGCCGCTGCGATCCAGCAATGCTTACCGATGCACTAAACCAGTTGATTGAACGCAAACAAGATTTAGACTTTCCTTGGTATCCGGCGCGTGTAGTGTGTCACGATATTTTGGGTCAAACTGCACTGGTTGACTTAGCTGGACTGCGTGACGCGATTGCTGCTAAAGGTGGCGATCCGTCTAAAGTAAACCCAGTTGTACCTACGCAATTAATTGTAGATCACTCTTTGTCGGTAGAGCATGCAGGGTTTGATCCCGATGCATTTGAAAAAAACCGTGCTATAGAAGACAGACGTAACGATGACCGTTTCCATTTTATAAACTGGACCAAAACAGCGTTTAAAAATATTGATGTGATCCCGCCAGGTAACGGCATTATGCATCAAATTAACCTTGAAAAAATGTCGCCGGTAATTCAAAACCGCGATGGTATTGCCTTCCCAGATACCTTAGTAGGTACAGATAGCCATACTCCACACGTTGATGCACTGGGTGTTATTGCTGTGGGTGTAGGTGGCCTTGAAGCAGAAAGCGTAATGCTAGGGCGCGCTTCGTACATGCGCCTGCCAGACATTGTAGGGGTTGAGCTAACAGGTAAGCGCCAACCGGGTATTACCGCTACCGATATCGTACTGGCTATTACTGAATTTTTACGCGCGCAGCGTGTGGTATCAGCATACTTAGAATTTTACGGTGAAGGTGCCGATGCACTTACGCTGGGCGATCGTGCAACTATTTCAAATATGACGCCTGAATTTGGTGCCACAGCGGCGATGTTTTACATCGACGATATGACCATAGATTATTTGCGTTTAACGGGTCGTGAAGAAGAGCAAATTGCACTGGTAGAAAACTACGCTAAAACCACCGGCTTGTGGAGCGATAGCTTAAAAACAGCGCAGTACGATCGCGTGCTTAAGTTTGATTTATCAAGTGTGGGGCGCAACATTGCTGGGCCATCAAATCCACATCGCCGTGTATCTACAAGCGATTTAGCTAAAGAAGGTATTTCAGGCGTAGTTGAAAACGAAGCAGGCTTAATGCCAGATGGTGCGTGTATTATTGCCGCTATTACCAGCTGTACAAACACCAGTAACCCACGCAACGTGATTGCCGCGGCATTACTTGCGCGTAATGCTAACGCCAAGGGGTTAACGCGTAAACCTTGGGTAAAAACCTCATTAGCACCGGGCTCTAAAGCCGTGCAATCGTACCTAGAAGACGCTAACTTACTTACTGAACTTGAACAGCTAGGTTTTGGTATTGTTGGTTTTGCTTGTACTACGTGTAATGGCATGAGTGGCGCGCTTGACCCTGTAATTCAAAAAGAAGTGATTGATCGCGACTTATACGCCACCGCGGTACTGTCGGGTAACCGTAACTTTGACGGCCGTATTCATCCTTACGCCAAACAAGCGTTTTTAGCATCGCCGCCTTTGGTTGTTGCTTATGCAATTGCTGGTACGATTCGTTTTGATATTGAAAAAGATATACTAGGTAAAGATCAGCAAGGTAACGACGTTACCCTTAAAGATTTATGGCCGTCAGATGAAGAAATTGACGCAGTAGTTAAGCAAAGCGTTAAGCCAGAGCAATTTAGAAAAGTATACGAGCCCATGTTTAACTTAACCGTAGATTACGGTGAAGATAACGACCCGCTATACGAATGGCGTCCAGAAAGCACTTATATTCGCCGACCTCCTTATTGGGAAGGTGCATTAGCGGGCGAGCGTACCATGACAGGTATGCGTGCACTGGCAGTACTTGGCGATAACATTACAACCGATCACTTATCGCCTTCAAATGCGATAATGGCCAGCAGTGCCGCGGGTGAATACCTATTAAAAATGAACGTACCTGAGGAAGACTTTAACTCATACGCAACCCATAGGGGCGATCATTTAACAGCGCAGCGCGCTACGTTTGCTAACCCTAAATTGCTAAATGAAATGGTACTTGATGAAAGCGGCGAAATTAAGCAAGGTTCGTACGCGCGCATAGAACCAGAGGGCAAAAATACTCGCATGTGGGAAGCAATCGAAGCATACATGCAGCGTAAGCAACCACTTATTATTGTGGCTGGCGCAGATTATGGCCAAGGCTCGTCGCGCGATTGGGCGGCAAAAGGCGTAAGACTCGCGGGTGTTGAAGTAATTGCAGCTGAAGGGTTTGAACGTATTCACCGTACTAACCTAGTGGGTATGGGCGTTTTACCGCTAGAGTTTAAAGCGGGAACAACTCGTAAAACACTCAAACTAGATGGCAGTGAAAGTTACGATGTAACGGGTGAACCAACCCCTGGTTGCACACTTAACTTGTCGATCACTCGTAAAAATGGCGAAGTACTAAACGTACCAATGAAATGTCGTATAGATACACAAGAAGAGCTGTCTATTTATGCTGCAGGTGGTGTATTACAACGCTTTGCACAAGACTTTTTAGAAGCTACAAAAACAGCATAAGGGCAGGGTTAATTATGTTTAAACCACAAATTAAAGTACCAGCCACATACATGCGTGGCGGTACTAGCAAAGGGGTGTTTTTTAACCTTAGTGACTTGCCAAAGCCTGCCCAAGTGGCAGGTGAGGCACGTAATAACTTATTACTGCGCGTTATTGGCAGCCCAGATCCGTACGGCAAACAAACCGATGGTATGGGCGGTGCTACATCTAGCACCAGTAAAACGGTTATTTTAAGTAAAAGTGAGCAAGCCGATCACGATGTTGACTATTTATTTGGCCAAGTGGCAATAGATAAAGCATTTGTTGATTTTAGCGGCAACTGCGGTAATTTAACCGCAGCTGTCGGTGCTTTTGCTATTAGTAATGACTTAGTTGATAAAAGCCGTGTACCCGATAATGGCGTTGCTGTTGTACGTGTGTGGCAAGCCAATATTAAAAAAAGCATTTTAGTGCATGTACCTATGACTAATGGCGAAGTACAAGAAACCGGTGACTTTGAGCTAGACGGCGTTACATTTGCAGCAGCTGAAGTAAAACTTGAATTTATTGACCCTGCAGATGGCGACGGGGCGTTATTCCCAACTGGCAATGTGGTTGATGACCTAGAAGTGCCGGGAGTCGGTACTTTAAAAGCGACGATGATCAACGCAGGCATTCCCACCATTTTTGTTAATGCAAGCGACATTGGTTATACCGGCACTGAATTGCAAGATGATATAAACGCAGATGCAGCAGCGCTTGAAAAGCTTGAAACCATTCGTGCCTATGGCGCAGTTAAAATGGGACTCATACAAAATATTGATGAGGCAGCAGCACGCCAACATACACCTAAAGTGGCATTTGTTGGTGCAGCACAAAATTACAAAGCGTCAAGCGGTAAGCAAATTAACGCCAGTGAAATTAACTTGTTAGTGCGCGCTATGTCTATGGGTAAATTACACCATGCAATGATGGGCACAGCAGCAGTAGCTATTGGTACCGCTGCGGCAATTGACGGTACGTTAGTTAATTTAGCCGCTGGTGGCGGGGCATTGAGTGAAGTTAACTTTGGTCACCCATCGGGCACCTTAAAAGTAGGCGCACACGCTACAAATACGGATGGTAACTGGCAAGTAACTAAAGCCAGTATGAGCCGCAGTGCACGGGTACTTATGGAAGGCGTGGTAAGAGTACCGCAATAAAGCATTGTTTTAATTACGATTAAGTTATTTATAATTTATGCATAAGTTGATGCGGTAATACTTTAGGGTATTACTCATCAACTTTTTTATTTATGGGCTATTTTTGATACTCGTTGACTCTCGTTTGACCAAGCGGGGTAAATATTTATGCTCACTGTGACTGACACTTTCAACTATTTCATTTTTAAAGTGTGTTAACGCCAACTGAGCTGCATGCTGCGCCATTTTTTCAATGGGATAGTTTAAAGTGGTTAGTTTTGGCCTTGAATAACGCGCAATCAGCACATCATCAAAACCAATCACCGACACATCACCGGGTACTTTATAGCCATTATCTTCAAGTGTTGAAATAGCACCAATAGCCATAGCATCGTTATAAACAAAAATAGCGCTGAAGGGCTGCCCAGAGGCTAATAAGTTTTGCGCAGCGCTTTGTCCGCCTTGTAGGGTAGGCTCCGCGTATTTAATCAGCGCAGGGCTAATTGGATTACCTGCCATATTTAGTTCTGCCGAAAAACCATTAAGGCGTAGCGCAGGATCTTCAATTTGATATTTACTGCTTATACAGGCAATGTTTTTATGTTTGAGCGTCATTAGATGGCGCGCTGCTATTTTTGCGCCTTCTTCGTTATCTAACCAAATACATTTATGTTTTATTTGCTCAATGTGTCTATTGATAAGCACTAAGCCGGGGAGTTTTTCACATAAAGTAATTAGTTCGCAGTCAGGAATTATTTTACTATGCATAACAACAGTTTGGCAGCGGCGCTCAAGTAATAAATTGATAGCAGCGCGTTCAGATTCTACACTTTGTCCTGCGGTACTTAACAACAATTGCATATTATTTTCGCGGGCTACTTTATCTACCCCGCTGGCTAATGATGCAAAAAATGGATCGCTAAGTTCGGGGATCACCACGCCTATGGTCATACTTTTTCGGGTTACTAAAGCACGTGCATTAGCATTGGGCGTGTAGCCAAGCTCTTGCATTACTTTATTTACTTTTTCTATGGTTGCCTTACTTACTTTAGGGCCATTATTAATTACACGAGATACCGAGGCGATAGACACGCCTGCAATTCTGGCTACATCTTTTATTGTTGTCATTGACGGGTAATCGTTTTCTACATCCTGTTAATAATAAAATTTACACTATTTAACGTGGGCTGTATATGTTGATTTTTTAGGTTGCAAATAGTGGGGTAAGCGTTTACCCTTTTTAGTTTTATCATAAACCACATTTGAGATATTTATGGATACAATTTTTGACCCAACTGAGCATCCACATCGTCGCTACAATCCATTGATTGATGAGTGGGTGTTAGTTTCACCGCATCGTGCCAAACGACCTTGGCAGGGACAAGTTGAAACTCTTGATGAAGACGTTAGAGAAAGTCATGATGAAAACTGTTTTTTATGTGCTGGTAATACTCGCATAAACGGTGAAGTTAATGACAACTATAAAAAAACTTACGTGTTTACTAATGACTTTGCAGCTCTGAAAATTGATACTCCAGAATTTAAAACAGATGATCCGCTATTTAAAATGGCCACAGAGCAAGGCGAAAGTCGTGTTATTTGCTTCTCTCCAGATCACAGCAAAACCTTACCGCAACTTAGTATTAGCGCCATTACCGACATTGTTAAAACATGGCAAAGCCAGTGCTTAGAGTTAGGCGAAAAGTATAACTGGGTGCAGGTATTCGAAAACAAAGGGGCGATGATGGGGTGCTCAAATCCGCATCCGCATGGCCAAATTTGGTCGCAGCAGCAATTACCTACTTTGGTAAATAAAAAACAACATGCGCTGAGCGACTATGCTAAAAAATATAACAGTAACTTATTACTTGATTACGCTCAGCGTGAAGCGCAGTCGGGCGAGCGTGTTGTTGTTAAAAATGAAGATTGGCTGGTGGTTGTACCGTACTGGGCAGGCTGGCCATTTGAAACCTTATTATTACCGCGTTTTGCGTTAACACGTATGGTCGACTTAACCCCAGAACAAGCGGTAACTCTAGCCGATGCATTAAAACAAATTACCACTAAATACGACAATTTATTTAATTGTTTGTTCCCATATTCTATGGGCTGGCACGGCGCGCCTTATGATGGGCAAGAGCATAGTGAATGGCAGCTTCATGCAAGCTTTTTTCCACCATTATTACGCTCAGCTACTGTGCGTAAATTTATGGTGGGTTACGAAATGATGGCTGAATCACAACGTGATTTAACCCCAGAGCAAGCAGCACAAAGATTACGTGATGTACCAAACGTACATTATAAGGAGGCTCAGTAATGCCAAGAACTACAATGCTTATTAGCCAATTTGAACAACATTTTAATTGCCCGCCAGAACAGCTATTTCATGCACCTGGGCGCGTTAATCTTATTGGTGAACACACAGATTATAATGATGGTTTTGTGCTACCTGCTGCGATTAATTTTGGCACCGACATTGCTGCAAAAGCACGAGCTGATCGCAACATTAACGTCTTAGCAATTGATTGTAACAGCGAAACCAATAGTTTTAGCCTAGATAAAATAGAATTTAGCCAACAACAAATGTGGGTTAATTATATTCGCGGCACACTGCAAGCATTAATGCAAAGCTATCCAAATATTAGTGGCGCCGACTTAGTGGTATCGGGAAATGTGCCACAAGGTACAGGTTTGAGTTCATCAGCTAGTTTTGAAATTGCTCTTTTAAAAACGTTTGCAACATTAAACAATATTCCGCTCGATGGTGTTAAAGCGGCACTTATGGGACAAAGTGCTGAAAATAACTTTGTCGGCTGTAATTGCGGCATTATGGATCAATTAATTTCGTCGATGGGCAAGCAAGGGCATGCCATGTTGCTCGATTGCAGAAGTTTAACCTTTGAATATGCTGTGATTCCAAAGGGAATGTCGTTAGTTATTGTTAACTCTAATGTTAAAAGAGGGCTGGTCGACAGCGAATACAATACCCGACGCGAGCAATGCGAAGCTGCAGCAAAGCACTTTAATAAACCGGCATTGCGCGATGTTACTCTTGAGGAAATAGAAGCAGAGCAAGCTAATTTACCGCCATTAATATATAAGCGCGCTAAACATATAGTCACTGAAAATACCCGTACCGAACTAGCTCTCAAAGCGCTAAACGTCAATGATATGGTAACTATGAGCCAACTTATGGCACAATCGCACCTATCAATGAAAAATGATTTTGATATTACTACCTCTCAAATAGACTTTTTAGTGGATATTACTGCTCAAGTTTTAGGCGATAAAGGCGGAGTGCGTATGACCGGTGGTGGTTTTGGTGGTTGTATCGTTGCTTTAACACCGGATCATTTAGTTGAGCAAGTACGTAACACTATTGACACACATTATTATGCAAAAACAGGGCTTCAAGCAGACGTTTACGTATGCCTGGCTTCTCAAGGTGCTTTTAGTAATTAATAAAACACAATAAAAATCAATAAGACAACAAGGTTAAAGTTATGAAATTACAACCGCTCGACATTGCCATATTTTTTACTTATGTGGTGGGGTTATTAGTACTCGCGCTGTGGATCTCGCGAGAGGAGAAAGGTGCTAGTAAAAATACCGAAGACTACTTTCTTGCTAGTAAAGCACTGCCTTGGTGGGCAATTGGTGCATCATTAATTGCCTCAAATATATCGGCAGAACAAATTATTGGTATGTCTGGTTCGGGCTATGCGATTGGTTTAGCTATTGCATCTTATGAGTGGATGGCGGCAATTACCTTAATTATTGTAGGTAAATATATGCTGCCGATATTTCTTAAAAATGAAATATTTACTATGCCGCAATATTTAGAGCAACGCTTTGATAGCAAAGTTAAAACAGTGTTAGCGCTGTTTTGGCTAGCGGTATATGTATTTGTAAATTTAACCGCTGTTTTATGGCTTGGTGGTTTAGCAATAGAAACCGTTGCCGGTGTTGACTGGATGTACGGGATGATCTTTTTAGCACTCTTTTCAGTGGCTTATTCACTTTATGGTGGTTTGAAAGCTGTTGCTTATACCGATATTTTACAAGTAGTACTGCTGGTATTTGGTGGCTTATTTTTAAGTTACTTAGCACTTGATGCAGTAGCAGATGGCGACGGAATAATAGCAGGCTTTGGCGTTTTAACTGATCAGCTTCCAAACCACTTTGATATGATTTTAAGCCCAGATAGCCCGCATTATATGAGTTTACCTGGTTTATCTGTATTAATTGGTGGCCTGTGGATAATGAACATTAGCTACTGGGGATTTAATCAATATATTATTCAACGCGCACTTGCCGCTAAAAACCTTAAAGAAGCACAAAAAGGTATTGCCTTTGCTGCCTATTTAAAATTACTAATGCCAGTAATTGTAGTGTTGCCAGGTATTGCTGCGGTTGTTTTATACCCGCAACTTACCACGCCAGATCAAGCGTATCCGTCTATGATGGCGTTAATGCCAACAGGTATTAAAGGTCTTATTTTTGCTGCATTAGTGGCGGCAATTGTTTCATCACTTGCCTCTATGACTAACAGTATTTCAACTATTTTCACTATGGATATTTACAGCAAGTTAAAACCAGGTAAATCACAAAAACATTATGTATTTATAGGCCGCTCAGCTGCATTAATATCTTTAGCTATAGCCTTGGTTGTGGCAGAGCCATTATTAGGTAAGTTCGATCAAGCGTTTCAATATATTCAAGAATTCACCGGTTTCTTTACTCCAGGTATTGTAGTGATTTTTGTAATGGGTATGTTTTGGTCAAAAGCCAGTTCAGCGGGTGCGTTAGCTGCGGCAATTGGCTCGGCTGTATTCTCAATCCTGTTAAAAGTTTACTGGGTAGCGCTGCCATTTATGGACAGAGTAGGCTTAGTATTTTTACTGTGTTTAGCATTGTGTGTAATTGTATCATTAGCTAAGCCAGATAAAGGCCAAGACAGTAGCGTTAGCCTAGACGATGTTAACTTTAAAACCTCAAGCAACTTTAACATAGCGGCATTGGGTGTAGTGATCATCTTAATCGCTTTGTATACCACTTGGTGGTAATGAAAGGCGCGTATTTAGTGAGTATGACAGCCATAGCTATCTGCTCACGCGTTTAACGCAAAATGTATTGAATCAAAGCAGCTTAGGTTGCTTTGATTTTTTTGTGTTCTAATAGACATAACAAGAAAACAGTAAATGAATCAATTACACAGTTATATATTAAGCAATGAGCAAGGCATGCGGGTCGAAATATTAAATTATGGCGCGCGGGTTAAATCTATTTTATTTCCGGTAAACGATACACCCACAGAAATGACAGTCGGGTATGCCGATAGCAGTCGTTATTTAACCGATACTTATTATTTAGGTGCTACCTGTGGTCGCGTTGCTAATCGTATTAGTGGTGCTAGTTTTGAGCTTGAAGGTGAGCAATATTTACTGAGTAAAAATGATGGTGAAAATTGCTTACATGGCGGTGCGGATAACTTTTCTCTGCGTTTTTGGCAAGTGCAATCGAGTACTGCCAACGAAGTGATTTTGAGCTTAAGCTCAGAAGATGGCGACCAAGGTTTTCCTGGCAAGGTTGAAATGCAAATACGTTATCATTTATCACATGATAATAAGTTGACTATGAGTTTTAGCGCAACCACAAATAAAGCAACCCCTATTAACGCTACTAATCATTGCTACTTTAATTTAGGTGAGCAAAATTGCTTGCCACTCACGTTACAAATAAATGCGGCCAGCTATTTAGAGCGTGACAATAACAGCTTACCAACTGGTAGAGTGTTAAGTGTCAAAAATAGTGACTTTTGTTTTGACCAACCGGTTATTATTGGCCAGCGTCTGCAGTCAGCTCAGCACCCACAACTAACAGGGCCAACAGGGTTTGATCATTGTTTTGTTATAAATCAGCCACAAGCAAACAAAGCTGCAGCGGTATTAAGCTCATTACGCAATAAAGTTAAAATGTCGTTGTACACCGACCAAGCATCTATACAGCTTTATACTGGTGCATTTTTAGCCGCACCATTAAGCCCTGATCAGGGAGTGTGTTTAGAAGCGCAAAATTATAGCGATGCAGTAAACTTTCCAGATTTTGAAAACTCAATACTAAAGCCTGGCGAAGTTTATAATAAATATATTAGCTATCACTTTGAAAATATTTAAATAAAGCTGTGCTAATACTTAGCAAAGCTTTATTGGCTATTTAGTATAAGGAGCTATGAGCTATTTTTTAACGGGAATATCTTCGAGTAACTTTAAAATAGCCAGGTTGCTGTTTAACTTGGCTAAATCGATTAGGTAACTTTTTTCAAGATATTGCATAGGTTGCTTTGTTAATAGCGCTTTTACAGACTCTTCTTCTGCATTTACTATGGCGGTTTTTAACGCTGCAAAGTTTGCGATACTGTGTTCATTTTGCTCAGTCATATTAAATCCTCTTATTGGCGCGAGTTGTGACTTTTAAAGTTATGGCCTTAACTACTTGGCCATATAATTAAATCTACGCGCTTTCATAAACCAGCCAGCGGTGTACTTACTCAATAACAAATAAGTCCATAAAGCTATTTACAGGCATGGCCTCAAGCGCTGTTTGATTTTTACAAAGCGTGAAAATAGTGTGGCATTGTTTATTCTCAAAGCGGGATGCTAAATTCGCTTTAAATTTTTGCTCCAATAGTGGGATCCCTTCCTCACGACGGCGACGATGACCCACAGGGTATTCTATAACTATGTCCTCGGTGCTACTGCCATCTTTAAAGAAAACCTGAATAGCATTGGCGATAGAGCGTTTATCATCCTCTAAATATTCTTTGGTAAAGCGTGCATCTTCTACAATGTGCATTTTGTTGCGCAGTTTATCAATAATCGGGTGTGCGTTATGAAATTCGTCTTCGTAATGATCAGCGGTTAAATTGCCAAATATTAACGGCACTGCAATCATGTATTGTAAACAATGATCGCGATCGGCTGCGTTAGCAAGGGAACCCGTTTTTGAAATAATACGAATGGCCGACTCGTGAGTACGCACAACAATTTTATCAATATCGGCTAGCCGATCTTTTACCTGAGGATGTAAAATAACCGACGCTTCAGCGGCTGTTTGGGCATGAAACTCAGCAGGAAACGATATTTTAAATAAAATATTTTCCATAACATAACTGCCGTAGCCTTGGGTGAATAAAAACTGCCGTTCGGCCTCAGGTTTAAGTGCTTGGTCTTTGTTGGTTTTAGAAAAAGAGACATCATAAAACCCCCATTGCGGGGCTGTTAACACGCTTGGAATGCCCATTTCACCACGCATAGATATATCAGCTAAATGAACGGCTCGGGAAGTTGCATCGCCAGCAGCCCATGATTTACGAGAGCCTGCATTGGGTGCATGCCTATAGGTGCGCAGCGCTGAGCCATCTACCCAAGCTTGTGATATAGCGGCCATAATTTGTTGTTTATTGCCGCCCATCATTTTAGTGGCAACCGCAGTAGATGCAACCCGTACTAATAATACGTGGCATAAACCCACCCGATTAAACGAATTTTTTAGCGCTATTACGCCTTGAATTTCATGCGCCATGATCATGGCTTCTAGCACTTCGCGCATTTTTAAAGGTTGTTCACCCTTGATCAGTCTCACTTGAGATAGATGATCAGCAACGGCTAAAATAGCACCTAAGTTATCTGACGGATGACCCCATTCGGCGGCCAACCAAGTATCGTTATAATCGAGCCAGCGAATAATACAGCCAATATCCCATGCTGCTTTTACAGGGTCGAGTACCAAAGATGTGCCCGGTACACGTGCACCATTAGGCACAATAGTACCTGCTACTATAGGGCCGAGGAGTTTGCTGCATTCAGGAAATCGCAGCGCTAATAGCCCACACCCTAAAGTGTCTATTAAACAGTTACGGGCAGTATTGAGTGCTTCCTTGCTGCTTACTTTATAATTTAATACATAATCAGCTATATCTTGTATTACATGGTCGTAATCAGGGCGATTATTAATATCTACATTATTACTCATTTTTTATCCTTATTCGTTTAATGTTAACGATTAGAATGTGCACTGAGTATTTAATACATATTTATTAAACACTTTTATTTTTAACTAGTTTACGTTTCAACCATAGCACGAGGCGTTACCAGCTAATAGGGAAGCAGGTAAACATAATGTCGTATATTTAAAATACACTTATGACTAGGTGAAATTATTATGTACACAGAAATATTGGGCAGCTTTTGTATTCAATATTGTGCAATCTGTATTTAATTACTTAAATTCAAGATAATAGTGGAGACGCAAAAATTAAAAAGGGCAGCGTAGAGATCCGAGTGGATTTTGCGCTGCCCTTATTTATGCAAACTTAACGTTTAAAGTCATGTTTGTATTTAGTTGGTGATTAATCACCATTGCTTATAAACCCAGTTTACAATTATAACTTAGGTGGCGTACCTTCAGCGTTAGACACTACCGCATCAATTTGTACTAGCGCGTTCATAGGGATAGCTGATACGCCTACCACAGTTCTTGCTGGCAAATCACCTTTAAAGAAGCTGGCGTACACTTTATCAATAGCGGCAATATCGCTAATGTTTTTAACTTGAATGTTAACTTTTACAAGGTCGTCCATAACATGATCAATACTCTCTACAATGGCTTTAATATTGTTTAAGCACTGTGTTGCTTGTGTTGTTACGTCATCAGCTACAAGATTAGCCGTTTTTGCATCAATGGGTAATTGTGCTGAAATATGGTTGTAGTGCGAAAATGCCACTGTTTGTGTAGATAGGGCATTAATTGGTGCATTTTGTGTGTTACTTGCTCTAATAATAATGCCGTGTCTGTCCTCAACTGCTTGTGGTGGTGTGCCATCTCCATGGGATATAACTGCATCAATTTGTACTAAAGCATCCATAGGTAGTGCTGCAACAACCATGGTTGATCTTGCTGGTACGTAAGCTACAGCTCTGGCAATAGCTGAGTCTGGAAAAAAGGTTGTATAAACTTCGTTTATTGCGTCAATATCTGCTGGGTTTTTAACAAATATATTTACCTTAACTATGTCGTCAAAGGGTACGTCAATACTCTCTAAAATAGCTTTAATATTACTTAAACACTGTTTAGTCTGATTTTTTATACCACCGGTTACTATTTCTCCCGATTTAGGATCGACAGGTAACTGAGCAGAAATATTATTGTAATGAGAAAAAGCAACTGTATGCGTAGACACTGGGAATATAGGTGCATTATTGCTATTTTTTGCTACTTTAATTAAATCGCAAGGCGCTTGTGGAGTAGTACCTTCGCCATTAGAGATAAGCGCATCCATTTGTACTAATGCCCCCTCTAGCGGTAAAGCTGCCACGGCAACTGTTGTGCGTGTTGGTAAGTAGTCTTGGAAGAAACTGGCGTATACGTCGTTTACAGCATCAATATCTGTGATGTTTTTTAAAAACACATTAATTTTAATCACATCGTCCATAACATGATCAATACTTTCAATAACCGCTTTAATATTTGTTAAACACTGTTTTGCCTGTGTTTTTATATCATCAGCCACAATGTTACCGCTTTTAGGAACAATCGGTAATTGTGCTGAAATATTATTGTAATGCGAAAAAGCAACTGTTTGTGTAGCTACAGTGCAGCTTGGTGCATTATTGGTGTTTCTTGAAAGCTTTATGATTGTGCCGCTCATCTTGATATTTCTCCTAGCTGAGATAGTTATAATGAGGTTTAAATTAACCACATTAAAAGTGGGTTTATTCTCGCAGACTATCTAGCTGCTGCTCGATAGTCATTGATTTGAAGGTAAGGGTAACCATAGCATCAACTATGTTAGCAACAGTAAAGCTACCCTAATGGGGATAATAAATTCAGTTGCTATTAGCCAACTGCCAATACGCCACCAATTACAGCAACAACACCGCCAAGTGCACGGGTAGCGCGGTTATCAGCTTTTAGCATAAGTGTGCCTAAACCACGACCAATAAAGGTGATAGCTAAAGTAGCAATAACAAAGCCTGCCATGTAGCTCAATATACTTGCGCCTTCAGCCATTTCTGCACCGTGGGCATAACCATGTGTAAGCATAAATAAAGCGACTAAGCTTGCGCCTAATACGGTTGGTAATTTAGCCATAGTGGCAATTAAAATACCGGCTAGTAATACGGTCATTGCAATACCGGTTTCAACGCCTGCAAAGCTTAAGCCACTCCAAGCAAGGGCCGCACCTAAAACCATGCCGCCAACTACAAATAATGGCGCGCCGCGTTTCATTGCTGTGCTTTGGCGAATACTCCAAAAGCCAATTGCTGCCATTGCTAATAAGTGGTCAATACCCATCAGGGGATGTAACAAGCCACTAAGAAAACCGTTATGGGTTTCAACGCCATGACCAGGGTGGGCTAAAGCTGCAGTAGCTGTTAGCATTAGGCCTAATCCCATCAGTAATTTGGTCATTATTTTCATACTATTCTCCGTTTATATTTTTTACTATTGAATTGTGTTTTGATTAAAAGTTGTGTTGCTTAATTAATACTATTTGGTTTGCCAGGTCGGCGTTCAGGTAACATGCCTTGCTTTAAAATAAAGCTGATGATTTCTTCTAAGCCAACACCATCGTAAAGGTTAGCAAAAACGAAAGGGCGTTCACCGCGCATTTTTTTCGAGTCACGTTCCATTACCTCTAACGAAGCATGTACATATTCTGCGATATCAATTTTATTAATTATTAATAAGTCAGACTTAGTGATACCTGGGCCACCTTTACGTGGAATTTTGTCGCCAGCAGACACGTCAATCACATAAAGTGTTAAATCAGAAAGCTCTGGGCTGAAAGTAGCTGATAAGTTATCGCCGCCAGATTCAACCAGTACTATTTCTAAATTGGGGTGGCGTGCTTGTAAGTCGTCAATCGCAGCTAAGTTCATAGAAGCATCTTCACGAATTGCCGTATGTGGGCAACCACCTGTTTCTACTCCTAAAATACGGTCCGCTGGGAGTGCGTCGTGTTTAAGTAAAAAGTCAGCATCTTCGCGGGTATAAATATCGTTTGTAACCACGGCGATATCATAGTGATCTTTCAATGCTTTACATAATTGACGTAATAAAGCTGTTTTGCCAGAGCCAACTGGGCCGCCAACGCCGATTCGTAAACAATGTGTCATTGCTGTTTTCCTTGTGTATATAGAAGCGTATTAGCTTCGAAATAATCTTGAATATTGTGTTTCGTGCTGTGCACTACCAAGCGCTAAGCCAGGCATAATTGGCCCAAGTTGGTCGTCGGCTAATGCTAATGCAGTGTCGATTGCGATAACCATTTTAGGCCGTAATTGCTCAATTAAACGCTGCGCTGCAGTATGGCCAAGCGGCATTGCTTTACAGGCAACCGCCAGTTGGTTTTCTAACCAGCCCCAAACAAACCCGAGTAAGCTTTGGCGTACTGGAATTTGTCGCTGCTGCGCTAACCAGGCAAAAACGGTGACATAACCTGGGTCTTGCGGTAGTGCTGCATGACCTTGCTCGATTTGTGGCTGTAACTGTAAACTGTTGAGCAAACGCATCAGGGCTAAGCCTAAGCGGGTATCTTCATCGCTTAGTTCGGCAGTTTCACGATTTGCATGTAGCCAGTCGTTCCAGTAGCTTAAACCTTCGCTGTCGCTTTTAGCCCAGCAGTTTTGTAGCCGAGCAAGTACCGGTAATTCGCAGCGCGTTAAACCGTCGTCAAGCACACCTTCTAACCATTCGCCAAGTTGTTGCTCATTAGTAACCCAGCCAAGTTCAAACGCGCTTTCTAACCCCTGAGACCAAGCAAAAGCACCAATTGGCAGCGCAGGGCTGATCAATTGCATCAAGCCCAATAATGCCAGATCACTGCTTTGTGTTGGCTCAGTATTAGTGTGCATGAGTATGACCATCGGCATGTGAATGTTCATGGGAGTGAGCATGCGATTGCTCACGACCCGCGTGTGCATATGCACCAGATTCTGGATCAAACGGTGCTTGATGGTGCGTTAATTGCGCGCCCAAAAGTACCGCTAACTCTTCTAATACATGATCTGGCGGAAAACGTATCCAATGGCGACCATCAGCATCAACGCCAATTGCAAGTGACACATGGCGGTTACCTAAGTGGTAACATAAACGTGCCAAAGGCAAGCCGTTTTCTATGTATGCAGTGGTAACCGGCTCATCGGCAGCGCTAATACTAAATACTTCGCCGCTGCTGGCACGCAGTAAATCGCCATTACGAAGCACTGGGCCACGGTCAAGAAATAAACCAACATCATGACCATTGTCGGTCACTGCTTTTAGGCGACCACGAATACGTAACTCGTATGGCAAAGTGAGGGTATCGAACACAGCATCTTGTGTGTTGCTATCTATTCTTTTTGTTAATTCAAACATTAAATTGTCCTAAAAATGGATTAAAACAAATGGTAGCGCTGGGCTAACGGTAATTCAGTCGCAGGTTCGCAGGTAAGTAATACACCGTCAGCGTGAACCTCATACGTTTGCGGATCTACCGTTAATACTGGGCAAGCATCATTGAGCTTCATATCGCATTTACGCACTTGTCGCACATTTTTACAGGCCACAAGCTGGCTTTTCAAACCGAGCTTTTCTTCAAGCCCAGTATTCATAGCAGCTTGGCTTACAAAGGTCATACGTGTTGCACTTACTGCTTTACCTAATGCACCAAACATACGGCGGTAATGTACTGGTTGTGGTGTAGAAATAGCTGCGTTTGGATCGCCCATTGCCGCACCTGCAATCATGCCGCCTTTTAATATAATTGATGGTTTAACCCCAAAAAATGGCGGTTTCCACAGTACTAAATCTGCAAATTTACCTACTTCGATTGAGCCTACTTCATGGCTTATACCGTGAGTGATAGCTGGGTTAATAGTGTATTTGGCAATGTAACGTTTTGCGCGAAAGTTATCGGCGCCCAGTGCTTCATCTTCTGGTAATAAACCACGTTGCACGCGCATTTTATGAGCGGTTTGCCACGTACGACACACTACTTCGCCAATGCGACCCATAGCTTGCGAGTCAGAGGACATCATCGAAATAACGCCCATATCATGAAGAATATCTTCGGCCGCAATTGTTTCACGGCGAATACGTGAGTCGGCAAAGGCTACATCTTCAGGAATGTTGGGGTCGAGGTGATGACAGCCCATCAACATATCAAGGTGCTCATCCACGGTATTAATAGTGTATGGGCGAGTCGGGTTAGTTGACGACGGCAAAACATTAGGCATAGCACAAGCAACAATAATATCAGGAGCATGGCCACCACCGGCACCTTCGGTATGATAGGTGTGGATACAACGATCTTTAAATGCCTCTAAAGTATCTTGCACAAAACCAGATTCATTGAGGCTATCAGCATGAATGGCAACTTGAATGTCGTAGCGATCGGCAACATCTAAAGCATTGCTAATAGAAGCGGGTGCTGCGCCCCAATCTTCATGAATTTTTAAACTCATAGCGCCGGCTTTAATTTGTTGCTCAAGTGCTTCGGGAGTGCTTGCGCTGCCTTTACCTAGAAAACCAATATTAATCGGTAAATCGTCCACGGCTTGCATCATTTTGCCTAAATGCCATGGCCCCGGTGTATGTGTTGTAGCTACTGAGCCTGTTGCTGGGCCAGTGCCGCCGCCAATCATGGTGGTTAGGCCACTCATGAGCGCTTCGTCAACTTGTTGTGGGCAAATATAGTGCACGTGGGTATCAACGCCACCGGCGGTTAAAATTTGACCTTCACCGGCAATGATTTCGGTACCTGGGCCAATAATAATGTCTATATCGGGCTGCGTGTCAGGGTTGCCAGATTTGCCAATAGCAGCAATGCGGCCATTTTTTAAACCCACGTCGGCTTTAATAATGCCCCACCAGTCGATAATCACTGCGTTAGTGATAACCGTGTCCATAACGGCGTCATCACATCGTTGGCTTTGACCCATGCCATCACGAATAACTTTACCGCCACCAAATTTTACTTCTTCACCATAATGGGTATGGTCATGTTCTATTTCGACCCATAATTCGGTATCACCTAAACGAATTCTATCACCCGTGGTTGGGCCATACATGTCAGCATAGGCTTGACGAGATATTTTCATTACACGCTCTCCTGTTTAGGTTTATTGTCTAAAGGTCCCATTACTTCACCACGAAAACCGTAAAGACGACGTAAACCTGAATAGGGGATCAAAGATACTTCACGGGTTTGTCCTGGTTCAAAGCGAATTGCTAAACCAGCAGCAATAGCTAAGCGATAACCATAGGCTTGCTCGCGATCAAAACTCAGTGCTGGGTTACTTTCGGCAAAGTGGTAATGAGAGCCAACCTGTACAGGTCGATCCCCTTTATTAGCAACATTAATGGTGATGCTTTTACGGCCAACACACAGTTCAATATCGCCACTTTTTAGTTGATATTCACCTGGAATCATAACGAACTTCCTTAAACTATAGGGTTATGCACAGTGACCAGTTTGGTACCGTCAGGAAACGTTGCTTCTACTTGTACGTCTTGAATCATCTCAGCAATGCCTTCCATTACATCGTCGCGGGTCAACATTTCACGACCCAATGCCATCATTTCTGCCACTGTGCGCCCTTCGCGCGCACCTTCCATAATAGCGCAGGTGATTAGAGCAATTGCTTCTGGGTAATTTAGTTTTAGCCCTTTGGCTTTGCGTCGCTCTGCAAGTAAACCTGCAGTGAATAACATTAATTTATCTTTATCTCTGGGTGTTAATTCCATCGCTAACTCCATAGTCCTCGATGTTGTTATATTAATTACCTATGACTAATTGGCACAGGTAGTGTGTTCGCCTAAGCAAAAGCTAAGACGATATGTTTAAAATATCGGTACAGTTTTCTTCAGCCAAGAGGCTAATCATAAGCAATAACTAGGCTCTGCTTATAATTAACACCTTGGTAAATAATAGTGTTTAATTAATCACCTAAAGAGCATAGGCGATAGAATTATTGTTGTCATTTTTAGCCATGACAAACAGTTAAAAATTAGGTTAACCAAATCCGTGGTATGGTGGCTTGATGTCCGCTTAATAGCGGGCGAAGTATGTTACGTACCTGTTCAAATAATTTCCATACTTGGTTACGTTCGTGCCCTAAATAGCGCACTAATAAAACGTCACGGCGGTAGGTAGCGGCCCAATTATTACTGGGCGGTAGTTGTTCACGCAGTGCAGCAATAGCTGCTGTTGGATCGCTTAAGCCAACTGTCCAAAATGTGCCATGTACGGTAGCACCACCTTGGCCCCATTTACCGTTAAATCTAGGGTGAGTGGGGTCTAAATTTTGACGCTCTAACCACAATGGCTTACCGTCTTGGGTTAACTTAAAACGCTGCTCAATACAGCCAGTAGCAAAGGGCAAATCACTGGCAGGACGACCAAGGCCTAGTATTTCCCAGCCTAGGCACTTAGCTGTTTTAGCCAGTTCAATGTTAAATACTTGAACCCCACGAGAGCCATCAAAGGCGAGGGTTTCTTGCGGTAACCACTCTAAAATGGCGTTGTCATCCACTTTTAAATTAGTAGTTTGGCTCCATGCAACCCCGTTGCTGTCGGCTTTATAAAGCTTATTGGCAGCAGGTGTGGTAATTAAACTATGCGCACCTTTAGTGAGCGAAATATCGATATTGAGCGCATCGCCACTCACAACCCCACCGGGCGGATGCAGTAAATACACGTGACAGCAACCATCTTTGCCTTCAGGGTAAAAAGGTCTTTGCACACGTAATGGACCATAATGACGAGCAATATTCATGCGCGTAACACGTGTATCGCCGCTGTTTTGAGCACAGAAGCCGAGCGTTAAAGAAGCCGCCCAGTGGCGATTGGCATCAAAGCTATGCCCAGATTTAGCGTCTGCCCGATGTGTTACGGGCATGGAGGAAAGTGTCATCATTCCAACATATACCTTTTTTATAGGCCCAGCAGTGCACCTTTCGCTAAATTTATGGCTTTTCTGACGCGCAGGGGTATAGCCTTAAGATAGCAAAATCTTTAAGAACGTCCACATGTGTGGATTCGGTCAAATTGACGGAGTTGGCTTGTTAGCCTTCGCCGGATGTCAGTATGCGGGCAATTAATTGCCTGAAATTGCAAAACTGATGAAGATAAACTTCGAATACATATCAGGGTGTGTATCTACTTCCCGCAAATAGAGTCTGTTAAAGCTCAAATCATAGGGCGTGTAGAGTTGTGAGGAAATAGCTATGTTCTAGCTAGATGTTAGCTGAGGAAAATAAATTGTCCAGAAAAAAATTTAAAAAATTGCATTTTTTCAATGGATTTAACTATTTGTTGTTATTTATTAATTAGATACGGGGTTTTTCTGTTGGTACAAAATATGTACCAAAGGTTAAGTGTGATTAAAATAACGGCTACTCAAACATTAGTATAATATTGTATTAGCTGTTTTTAAGCTTTGGATTAGTATAAATATTAAGCCATTGAGGGTAAAAAAAACAAGCTCAGTAATAGCAATTAATGCAAATATACTTTTGCGCTAGCGTACTATTTTAAGTGCTAAAATTATATTTTAGCTTAAAGTATAGACAACTTAATAAGTTAAATACCTTGTATGCTATGAATTTTCTTTGCGATAAAACTGGCTAAGCTATTTGGTATTTTGTACTGCAGCACTATTTACAGGTATAAACATTTTCACAGGTATGCACGTTTTAACCTAAAAATAAGAACGGTTTAATTTAAAATAAGAATAAAAAACAACCATGTAAATTACCGGTTTCTTTTGTATTATTGCAATGACATGCTAACATTCTCAAAGAAAGAATGCTGCGGGCTAAAGTGGCGTTATTCATTAATTAAATAAGAACAACGGATGTTGGCTATCATTAAATTACAATATGAATCGTAGATAGTTGAATGTATATAAATTACAAATAACATACGTTTATTTTTATAAAGCAACTTAAGAGGATGTTTATTATGGCTAAAGTGCTTAAAGCTAAAGAGCATGATATTGGTGGATTAAATGTAAAACGCGTTTTACCTCATCAAGAAAAACGCATGGTAGGTCCATTTGTTTTCTTTGACCAAATGGGGCCAAATAATTTCCCTGCGGGCCAAGGTATAAATGTTAGACCGCATCCACATATTGGTTTATCAACACTAACTTACCTATTTGATGGTAGTATTTTACATCGTGATTCGCTGGGTAATAATTTAGAAATTCGCCCCGGTGATGTTAACTGGATGACCTCAGGCAAAGGTATTACCCATTCAGAGCGTGAAAGTTTTGAAGTACGAGCAAATCCACATTCAATTAGTGGTTTACAGTGTTGGGTTGCATTGCCAGAAGCTATGGCAGAAATTGAACCGTCATTTAATCATGTGAAAAAAAACCAATTACCGCACATTACCCACGAAGGAGTAATGATGCGATTAGTGGTGGGTGAAGCTTATGGTTTAAGTTCGCCGGTTAAAACCTATTCACCCATGTTTTATATTGATGTTGTTGCCAGCAAAGGAAGTGTTATAAAGCGCCCACACCCAGAACAAGAAACTGCAATATTTACCATTTGTGGCGAAGTAACTGTTAACGGTGAAACGTTTGGTACTAATGAGTTTATTTTATTAGAGCCAGGCGATAGCGAAATTACACTGGCAAGTGACGGTCGCTTTATTATGTTAGGCGGCGATAAATTTGAAAAAGTACCATTTTTGTATTGGAACTTTGTGTCATTTAGCAAAGAGCGCATTGAGCAGGCGAAAGACGATTGGGAAAATGGGCGCTTTCCAACTATTCCAGGTGATGATAAAGAGTTTATTCCACTTAAATAATGCCAAAGCTATTGAGCTTTAATAGCTAATTACCTGAGATCCGAATAAAAGCCACATCTATTTATACATCATAACTAGGTGTGGTTTTGCTCAAGTTTATCTTGTCTGAAGATAGCCTGCAGAATTAACAACAAAAATAAAATATAAAGCAATAAGAGGTAATCATGCTTAGAGTCACACTAGAGCAATGGCGAATGTTTCGCTCTGTGGTGCAATTTGGTGGCTTTAATCAAGCCTCACAAGGAATTCATAAAAGCCAGTCAAGTATTCATAATGCGGTGGGTAAAATAGAAAGCTCGCTCGATGTTAAGTTATTTGAAATTGAAGGGCGAAAAACTGTTTTGACTCAAGCAGGTGAGCTAATGCTTAAGCGCGCCAACTTTTTGCTTGATGAAGCCGCTAAGCTGGAAATAGTGGGACATACTCTTGGTCAAGGCACAGAAGGGAGCCTAAAAATTGCAGTTGATGAAATGTTTCCACAAGCAAGGCTGTATAAAGTGCTTGATACTGTTTCTGCCCAATACCCAATGCTGCAAATTGAGTTGGTGGAGTCGGTACTGAGTGGGGCAAGGGAACTGATTGAAAATGCTGATGTAGATATCGCTATTTCACCGGTTGCATTAACAGAAGGTTTTAGTGAGCAACTTTGCCAAATAGACTTTATTGCAGTTGCTAATCCAGATCACACATTACATTCTTTGGGGAGAGATTTAACCGCAGAGGATTTAAAAAGTCATCGTCAAATTGTAGTGCGCGACTCAGGTATGCATCGTAAAAGTGATGCAGGCTGGTTAGGTGCTAACCAGCGCTGGACGGTGAGTCATTTACGCACTTCTATTGATATGATCTGCAGTGGTTTAGGTTTTGCTTGGCTACCTTTAACTTCTATTAAAAATGAACTAGTACAGGGCAAACTCAAAACACTCCCTTTACAACATAACAGCAAGCGCTCTATGCAGTTGCATTTAATCTTTAAAGATGGCGACAGCTTAGGTCCAGCAGCCAGAGCTTTTTTAGCTGAACTAAGATACCAATGTGAAGAATTACAATAAACATTCTTTTAAATAGAATGATTGATACTAAAACAGCTAATTTTAATCGTATAAACACAGTAGTAAACTGGCTTCATTGAAATAGATGAAGGAATTTATAATGAAATATATAAGAAAGTCACAAGAGCGCGGCTCGGTCGATCTTGGTTGGTTGCAAAGCAAACATAGTTTTTCTTTTGGCAGTTACTACGATCCAAAACATATGGGTGTTTCAGCACTGCGCGTAATAAACGACGACATGGTTATGCCAGGTAAAGGTTTTGGGACGCACGGGCACCGCGATATGGAAATTATTTCGTATGTTATGCAAGGCGCATTAAAGCATGAAGACAGTGAAGGCAATAAGCACACTGTACCGGCAGGCGACGTACAACGTATGAGTGCGGGCAGTGGCGTAATGCATTCAGAATATAATGCATCTAACACTGACCAAGTTAAGTTTTTACAAATTTGGATACAGCCCAATAAAATGGGAATTAAACCAAGTTATGAGCAAAAAAGTATTGCGCAAAATGGTCCACTAACGCCATTACTTACACCAGAGGGCGGCGAAAATGCATTGTCAATTAATCAAGATGCAAGCTTGTCACGCTTAGTTTTAAACGCGCAACAAACGTTTATGCTGGCCTCGGGTAAGCAAATTGGTTACCTGCACATTGTAAAAGGTAGCGTAATGGTTGATGGTAAAGAATTTGCTGCAGGTGATGCCTTTGCGGTTGACCCCGCGACAGAGTTAAACCTTGAAGCAACAGCTGAACTTGAAGCTTTATGGTTTGAATTACCGGCGGATTTCTAGTATGGATATTACAACACTTGTTTTAATAGCAGCTGTTGTTGTGTTGATAGGTGTTTCAAAATCAGCGTTTGCAGGGGCACTAGGCGTGTTTGCCGTGCCGCTGCTAATGCTAAAATTGCCAGCAGCGCAAGCCATTGCACTGATGCTGCCACTATTAATTATTGGCGACATGTTAAGCGTAAGAAGTTACTGGCGAAAATGGGACAATCAACTACTTCTGCCCCTAATTCCTGGGGCAATAGTAGGTGTGCTCATTGCTTATTTAATTATAGACGTTATTAATGCAAAGCACTTACGCTTGATAATCGCCTTAATATGTATTGTTTTTTCAATTAAAAATATTTTCTTTAAAAAAAGCTCGCTTAAAATTCTCAGTAATAAAATTGGCGCGGGGATAATGTCCATGTTCTCCGGTATTACCAGCAGTTTAGTGCATGCGGGTGGGCCACCCATTATTATTTATTTCACAGCGATAGGGCTTACTCCGGGTAAGTTTGTTGCTACCGCGGCGATATTTTTCGCAATGATGAATGTAATAAAACTTATTGCAGCTTTATCGTTCGGCTTGTTAACGGGTGAGACAATTTTAACTGCACTGGCCTTTTTCCCACTGGCATTTGTAGGTAATTGGTTAGGGGTAAAAATTAATGAAATACTGGATAAAGTGTTATTTTTAAAGATAATGAATTATTTATTGTTAGTGCTCGGTTTTTGGTTACTTTTAGGTAAGTAACTGTAAATAGATTAGTTTTTTAATTACTTAAATATTTGAACAACCACAGGAGATACTCATGTCTGAATTGAAAATGTCAAACTTAAAAGATCTACAACAATTAGCACAGAAGCGTCGCTCTATCTATGCTCTAAGCGATCAGTTGCCAGTTTCTAACGAAGAAGTAGTTAAGCTTGTTGAGCACGCGGTTTTGCATACGCCATCAGCTTTTAACTCACAATCGGCACGTATCGTCGTTTTGTTTGGTGATGAGCATCACAAACTGTGGGACATTACTGAAGAAACGCTTAGAGTTATCGTTGGTGACGACGAAAAATTTCAAGGTACTAAAAATAAAATTGCAGGCTTTAGAGCCGGTGCAGGTACGGTATTGTTCTTCGAGGACAAAGCCGTAGTAAGAAACATGCAAGAAGCTGCACCTTTGTATGCTGACAAATTTCCAATTTGGGCGCAACAAAGCAGCGCTATGCATCAGTATGCGATTTGGACAGCATTGGCTAGCTTAGACATTGGTGCCAACCTGCAACATTATAATCCAGTTATCGATCAAAAAGTTGCAGATGAGTGGAACATAGCTGCAGACTGGGAATTGAATGCACAAATGGTATTTGGCGCTATCGATCAGCCAGCAGGCGACAAGGAGTTTAAACCGGTTGAAGAACGTATGAAAGTATTTGGTTAATACACTTACTTTAATATAATTTAACCAATGAAACCGTTTAGATATAATATATTTCTAGCGGTTTCATTTTTTATAAGTAACCAATTAATCTAACATTGATTTAAACAACAGCCAAAGCGTTTAACTTTAACATTTGTAATGTTAAAGCATGACTTACTTTTTTAGTGAATAAATCAGAATACCCGCCATAGCACCTAATACCTAGCACCTAGCAATAGCATTCAGTATAAAATGATAAGCACTACTTCGCTTTGTAACCTCTACTTAGCTTATATTTTTAAATTAGCAATTTATAGCTTCAATAATCAAACGCTTGGCAATATAGCTTTATCCTATAAAAACAATACCGTGGCTTTCATGGTTGCTTAGGTATAGTTAGTTTAAGTCATTGATTTCATTTCTTATTAAATTAAATTTAGGTTTATTATATCTGTAAGAAAGCGCATCTACCCTGCATAGCTTTTCTGAGAGCTTTGTTAAATTTAATTAATATTAGTTCCTTAAATCATAAATTCCCCCTTTTTATTGTCTTGAAATAAGTTGAGCCATCAATTACGCCTGCAGCTTTTTAGTAACAAAGCAAAAAGCTTTAAATTAAATTTACAATGTTATTACCAATTTTCATTTTTGGGTGCACTAGGTTGGGTAGGTGTGCAATAAATATAAGTCACTTAAAATCAATGGCTTGCCTTCTGTGGTTGTTTTTTCGTCATATTAATAACTTTATTTTTAGATGAAGAGTATGTTTTAAATCTTACTTTGTTGTTGCTTGGTAAATTATATTGGTTGACAATTAAAGTGGTTGGTAATACGGTGTTTACATTCTCAAGGGTAATTCTTTACTAATGTAACGCTTTATCAATGTAGAGAAGAGCAGTTCTAAATTAAAATTAGATTGTTTATTAAGCTAAATTATTCAGGTTGATTAAAATTGGATACTTAATTTGGTTATGACAGCCAAAGCTTTTTGGTAAATAATTTTAATGAATTTAAATTTAAATAAAGTGTGCTTATCAGGTGTATAAATAATTCGACTATAAGTATACGTCACAATTATTGGGAGTTTTTTTATGTCAAAACCTACTATTGGTTTTATTGGCCTTGGCTTAATGGGCGGCAACATGGCCGAGAATTTACAAAACAAAGGCTACGATCTTATTGTTATGGATCTTAACAAAGAGGCGGTTGCAGCGTGTGTTTCTAGAGGCGCAAAAACAGCAAGCACAGCAAAAGAGCTTGCTGCAGGGTCAGACATTGTTATGTTTTGTCTTACAACATCTGCTGTTGTTGAAAAAATTGTTTACGCCGAAGATGGCATTTTAGCCGGTATTAAAGAAGGCGCAGTATTAGTTGATTTTGGTACATCTATTCCATCATCTACTAAAAAAATTGGTGCAGATTTAGCTGCTAAAGGCGCAGGTATGATTGACGCACCATTAGGTCGTACACCTGCACACGCTAAAGATGGTCTATTAAATATTATGGCTGCGGGCGATATTGATACATTTAATAAAGTTAAGCCAGTGTTAGAAGATCAAGGCGAAAACGTGTTTCACTTAGGTGAGCTAGGTGCAGGGCATACTACTAAGTTAATTAATAACTTTATGGGTATGACAACAGTATGTGCAATGTCACAAGCATTTGCAGTGGCTGATCGTGCTGGTGTAGACCGCCAACAACTTTTCGACATTATGTCTACAGGTCCATCAAACTCTCCATTTATGCAATTTTGTAAAAACTACGCCGTTGATAATGTAAGCGATCTTGGTTTTTCTATTGCTAATGCAAACAAAGATTTAGGTTACTTCCTGCAAATGGTTGAAGACTTAGGCACTGAGTCAAAAATTGCCGAAGGTTCTTCTGCTAACCTACAAGCTGCATTTGATGCGGGTATGGGACAGGGCAACGTACCAGAAATTTTTGATTACTTTAAGCAATTAAATAAGTAATACAAAATGGCGTTTAAATTAGCGTTTAAACGCCGCAACACACAATATTATCGATTGATTAGATTGACTGCTTTATACAAAAACCGTTGTTCAACATTCATAAAGCCTAAATTTAAATCACAATAAAAAAGAGTTAACTATGCGTCTAATGAATATAATAAAGCTTAGTCTAGTTCTCACTGGTTGCTTATCGACACAATTAGCTGCCAAAGATTATTTTGTAGAGAATAAACAAGCCTTTAATAGCATCTCAGCCGATTTAGTAGCAGGCGATAAAGTAATATTAAAAAATGGTACTTGGAATGATTTCGAAATTTTGTTTTCAGGCCAAGGAAGTAAAGCCGCCCCAATTTTATTAACCGCGGAAACTAAAGGCCAAGTAATTTTATCTGGTCAATCTAACCTTCGCCTTGCAGGTAAATACTTAGAGGTTTCAGGCTTAGTATTTAAAGATGGCTACACACCAAGCTCAGCGGTAATAGAATTTCGTCGAAATAAAAGTGAATTAGCCTACCATTCACGCGTAACTCAAATAGTGATCGATAATTATAGTAATCCAGATAAGCGCGAGTCAGATTACTGGGTTGCTTTATATGGACAACATAACCGCTTTGATCATAGCCATTTAGTGGGTAAACGAAACAAAGGGGTTACCGTTGCAGTTCGTTTAAACTCAGTGCAAAGCCAAAAAAATTACCACCGTATAGATAACAACTATTTTGGTTATCGTCCTACTTTTGGCTCAAACGGTGGTGAAACCCTACGAGTTGGCACCAGCCATCATTCATTAACTGATTCGCACACATTAGTAGAGAACAACTACTTTGACCGCACCAATGGTGAAGTAGAAACGGTTTCTATTAAAGCCGGTAAAAACATTGTTCGTAATAACGTATTTTACGAGTCGCGTGGCACATTAACACTGCGCCATGGTAACGGTAATATTGTAGAGGAAAACATTTTTATTGGTAATGGTGTTGACCACACAGGTGGCATTCGCGTTATTAATAAAGATCAAATTATTAGAAATAACTACCTACAAGGGTTAACCGGCTATCGTTTTGGTAGTGGTTTTACGGTTATGAACGGTGTGCCAAACTCATCTATTAATCGTTATCACCAAGTTGAAAACGCAACAATTGAAAACAATACATTTGTAAATGTTAGTCATATTCAACTTGCTGCAGGTAGCGATGCTGAGCGCAGTGCTGCACCAAAAAATAGCGTAATGAACAATAATTTAATTATTAATCAAGACGCTAAGCAACCATTTTCGACATTTGATGATGTTAGCGGGTTAGTATTAAGTAACAATATAGCAAATACTAAAGTGCTCTCTGAGCTTGAATATGGTGTAAAACAGCAAAGTATTACACTTGAAAAAGCAAGTAACGGCTTACTTTACCCTTCATCTAAAAGTGTAAATGTGGGTGCAAAGCGCGACCTAAAAGTGCTTAAAAAAGAAGACACCGGTGTTAGTTGGTATGCAAAAGTACCAGCAATAGTTGAGTTTGACTCAGGTAAAACGCATGTTGTTAAAGCCAGTGCTAGTGCGTTATTAAATGCTATTGATAATGCACAGTCGGGTGATGTGCTTGAACTTGCACCAGGGCAATATGATGTGTCTAAGCTTGTTGAAATTAATAAAACCTTGACCATTAAAGCCAAGCAAAGCGGTAAATCAAAACTTACCTTTCAACGCTCTACCTTATTTGAAATACACGATGGCGGTAACTTAAAACTAGAAGGGCTACTTATTTCTGGTGAATATGCACCAGATGCTATTGATAATAGCATTGTGCGTACGCAAAAGTGGGGCATGCTTGATAACTATCGTTTTGTAATGACCAATTCAAAATTAATTGCTTTAGATATTAACCATTCATTCCACTTTTTTGTTACCGGAAAAGGCGCTATGGCTGATGAAGTTATTCTAACAGGTAATAGCTTTACAAATGTGACAGGGGATATTTTACGCTTAAATACTGAAATTGAAGATTTAGGTGTTTATAACGCTGAATACGTAACGGTTAATAACAATACCTTTAATGATGTAGAAGGCAGCCTAATTAAGCTTTATCGAGGTGGTACAGACGAAAGTACATTTGGCCCTCATTTAGAAGTGATTAATAACACGCTTAATAATGTTGGTTTTGGGGCGCGTAATAAAGCACAAGCAAGCATTTATGTGCATGGTGTTCAGGTAACAAATATTAAAGAAAATGAATTTGTTAAATCGGCCCCAATTGTTGTTGAGCATACGGTAGGGGAGCCAAAAACTGAGATTTCAAACAATACATTTAATGCCACAAAAACACCTAATGTTAAAGAGCTAATAGTTAATGGCCCTCACACGGCGGTGTTAAAAAATAATAACGTTTTAAATAATAAGGCAGATTAATATTATGTATTTATTAAAATGCCAAACACGTTTTAAAACAGTTGCTATAGCGGTATCTGCCTTGTTTTTATCATTGGGTGCGCATGCCGCGCACCCAAACTTGGTAATTACTACAGATGATGTTAAGCACATGCGCCAAGCAATTAGCAGTAATAGCAGTGGCAAGTTTGCCACTGCGTTTGAGCTGTTAAAAGCGCAAGTAGATGAGCAAATAGCACACCCTATTACAGTGCCTGTACCTAAAGATGGTGGTGGTGGTTATACACATGAACGCCATAAAAAAAATTACCAACTTATGTACAACGCTGGCATTATTTATCAGCTAAGCCAAGACGATAAATACGCCAATTATGTGCGCGATATGCTACTTGATTACGCCAAATTATATCCAACCTTGGATGTACACCCACAGCGTAAGGTTGACTCTCAAAACCCTGGTAAGTTTTTTTGGCAAAGCCTTAACGAAGCAATGTGGCTTGTGTACACAATACAAGCATACGATCTCGTTTATGATTCGTTAAATGCCGCAAATATTAAAACAATAGAGAACGATTTATTACGCCCGGTTTCATTATTTACATCGGTAGGCCAACCATCAATATTTAATAAAGTACATAACCATGGTACGTGGGCAACTGCGGGTGTAGGTATGGCAGGCTATGTGCTGGGTGAGCCAGAGTGGGTAGAAAAATCGTTATACGATTTAGAAAAGTCGGGTAAAGGCGGCTTTATTAAGCAGTTAGAAATGCTGTTTTCGCCACAAGGTTACTACAACGAAGGTCCTTACTATCAACGCTTTGCACTACTGCCGTTTGTAACGTTTGCGAAGGCAATTGAAAACAACGAACCACAAAGAAAAATATTTGAATACCGCGATGGTATTTTATTAAAAGCGATTGATACCACTATTCAACTTAGCTACAACGGTTTGTTTTTCCCAATTAACGATGCAATAAAAAGCAAAGGTATAGATACCATTGAGCTGGTGCATGGTGTTACTACTGCTTATGGCTTAACAAACGACGCGGGTTATTTAGATATTGCTAACCAACAAGATCAAATAATTCTCTCTGGCGATGGCTTAAAAGTAGCACAAGCACTCGATAGCGATATGGCAAAACCTTACTCGTTTAAATCGGTTGCTTTTGGTGATGGTAATGACGGTAAGCAAGGTGCTTTAGTGGTTATGCGTACCCAAGTAGGCGGCGATCAGGCTTTATTGTTTAAGCCAGCAGCTCAAGGGTTAGGCCACGGTCATTTTGATAAGTTAACGTGGCAGTTTTATGACCACGGTAACGAAATTGTATCTGATTATGGCGCCGCTCGTTTTTTAAATGTAGAGGCCAAATACGGCGGGCGCTACTTACCTGAAAACGAAACCTATGCCAAGCATACAGTTGCACACAATACTGTTGTGGTTGACGAAACCACACACTTTAATGCCAATGTAGATGTGGGTAATAACAACCATCCTACACTAAACTTTTTTGAAACCAATGAGTTTGGCACAGTATCAAGTGGTGAAATAAGCACCGCGTATAAAGGTGTTGAACTTGAGCGTACCTTGGCATTAATTAATTTACCAGAGCTTGAAAGCAGCATTGCACTGGATGTATTTAATGTTGCTGCCGATAACGCGCATCAATTTGATTTACCACTGCATTACAAAGGTCAGCTTATTGATACCAGCTTTGAATTAAAAGCCAGTACAACTCAGCTTGCTGCACTTGGGTCTAAAAATGGTTATCAGCACTTATGGCTAAAAGGGCAGGCACAACCACAAAGTGGCTTAGCTAAAGTAACTTGGCTTAACGATAACGGTCGTTTTTATACGCAAACCAGTTTGGTGAAGGGTGACGAGACGTTTTTGTTTACTCAAATTGGTGCAAACGATCCGCAATTTAATTTACGCAATGAAAACGGTTTTATTCGCCGTGTAAACGCGCAAAAGCAGCATACGTTTATATCGGTATTAGAACCCCATGGTGAATACAACCCAAGTAAAGAATATACATTAGAAGCGGTTAGTCGAGTGTCGGCACTTAAATTTACCGAGCAAGATGACTTAGTACTTGTACAACTGAGTATTAAAGGTAAATCGTATTTAGTGGCTATAAATAAAGCTCAAAACGCAATAAAAAATACATTTAAATTTCAAAATAAAGTATTCACCTTAAATAGCCGACTGGGCGTTTATGCGATGAACAATAACCAGGAGTAAACAGGATGCAAAAGCAAAGTGCACACTTTTCATTTGGCAACGAAACTGAAATTGAAGACTTAGGTAATGGCTTAAAGCGTCAAATGCTGGGTTATAACGAAGAACTCATGGCCGTTAAAATTTGGTTCGAAAAAGGGGCTATTGGCTATAACCATGCGCATAGGCACTCCCAAGTTACTTATGTTGTTGAAGGTGAGTTTCATTTTAATATTGATGGCGTGACTAAAATATTAAAGCCCGGTGATAGTTGTTTAATACCTCCTTTTGCTGATCATGGCGCAACCTGCCCAACGGGTGGTATTTTAATTGATACCTTTAGCCCAGCTCGTGAAGACTTTATTGAGGAATAATTATGCAACTTAAAGGCTTACGTTGGTGGGTTATCGCGCTAATTGCGCTTGCCACTATTATCAATTATATCGATCGCCAGGCACTGAGTGTACTTTGGCCAGACATAGTTGAGGATTTATTCCCGGATGAATCGGCATTAGAGCGTAAACAAATATACGCTAATATCTCTATTGTGTTTGTGTTTTCTTATGCTTTTGGCCAAGCCATATTTGGTAAAATATTTGACTGGGTAGGCACACGACTCGGCTTTGTTTTATCAATTGGTGTTTGGTCGCTTGCAACAATTGCACATGCATTTGCTCAAGGTGTACTTAGTTTTAGCTTTTTCCGCGCTATTTTAGGTGTGGCCGAAGCAGGTAACTGGCCAGGTGCTGCTAAAGGTAACGCTGAATGGTTTCCGACTAAAGAACGCGCTTTAGCACAGGGTATTTTTAATTCTGGCGCGGCAATTGGCGGTATTATTGCCATCCCTTTAATTGCCTATTTAACAATTTACTTTAGCTGGCAAATGGTGTTTGTTGCTATTGGTGTTTTAGGTTTTCTTTGGTTAGTGCCGTGGTTAATTTTAGTTAAAGCGCCGCCTAGCTCTCACCCTTGGCTTACAGCACAAGAACGTGAGTACATTTTAACGGGCCAAAGACGTGTTGATGATAATGGCGATGTAACAGACGAAGAGGAAGAAGAATACAACCCTTCTACCGCAGAGCTGTTGTGTCGTAAGCAAAGTTGGGGCGTAATTATTGCCTCGGCAGCGATTGATCCTATTTGGTGGCTGTTTGTTTTTTGGATCCCTATTTATCTAAACGAAGTGTATGGCATGGATGTTAAATCTATTGGTATATACGGATGGGTGCCTTATGTTGGTGCTATGTTTGGTGCATGGTTTGGTGGCTTATAGTTACTCCGTTCCATTAATTAATGTATTTACCTATCTCATTAATACATGGAATATGCTTCTGTTGATCACG